>JAGGWG010000011.1 GCA_021157605.1 bacterium
GAATCTGGTTTTGGTTGTTTGCTCATACACTAATATAATTATGATAAATATTTTTTAATATAATTATTTCTTATTTCATCAATAAGCACCAAATCGGCTTTCTTATCTTTTGCATACCAATAAGTCCAACCATTATTTGAAACCTTACCAAGAATCTCTGCACTTATTTTATGGATTGAACCCACTTTATCATTCCATTTTAAAGTTGCATCTGCCAAAACTTTTGCTTTATGTTTTTTGTCTTTTGAATATAAATAATCGCCAATCTTTATATATCCTGCTTCAATTAAATTGCCAAAAGGAACTTTGGGTTTCTTTTCCTCAATTGGATATGTTAATAATTCATCACCAAGCGGTTTAACCTTTTTGATTCTTTCATTGGCAATCTTGATATAAAAATCTTCTTTTTCTATACCAATAAAATTCCGTTTTAGTTTTTTTGCGACAGCCCCAGTTGTCCCGCTTCCCATAAAAGGATCTAAAACCACATCACCAACATTTGAAGTTGATAAAATAATTCTAAAAAGCAAAGCTTCTGGCTTTTGTGTAGAATGGGCTTTTTCACCATTTATCTTTATCCTTTCGCCACCATTGCAAATAGGAATATACCAATCGCTACGCATTTGCTTATCGTCATTAAAAGCTTTCATTGATTTGTAATGAAAAGTAAATTTAGATTTTTGATCTTTGCTAGCCCAAATCAATGTTTCTTGAGCATTATTAAAACGCGTGCCTCTAAAATTCGGCATTGGATTAGTCTTAATCCAAACGATATCATTTAATATCCAAAACCCTAAATCTTGCATAATTTTACCAACCCGGAAAATATTATGATAACTACCTATAACCCATATCGTGCCATTTTTCTTTAAAACTCTTTTACATTCTTTAAGCCAATCGTGAGTAAATTTGTCGTATTCTTCAAAAGAAGCAAACTGGTCCCACTTATCATTTACAGCGTCAACTTTTGTTTGGTTTGGGCGGTAAAGTTCTCCTTGTAACTGGAGGTTATACGGAGGGTCGGCAAATATTAAATCAACAGAGTTAGCAGGAAGTTTTTTAAAAACTTCTATGCAATCGCCTTTGATTATCTTGTTTAAATATTTTTTGTCCATATTTACTTTATTAATTCCTCGATTGAAATATTCAACGCCTTTGCAATCTTCGCCACTACATATACCGAAGGTTTTTTAATAACACCTGTCTCAATCTTGGTTAAAGTCGTGTAAGGTACATCAGCTTTACGGGCAAGCTCGTCTTGAGATAAACCAAGACCAGTTCTTAACTTTTCAATCTTCCTCCCTAATTTATTGTCTATCATCTTCCATTATATAAAGATAAAAGATATTTAAAAAGAATATTGGTTAGCATACTATTTTTTATCTCCCTCAAAAAACACCTGGCGGAGGGGGTGGGAGTCGAACCCACAATCCCCTAAAGGGGAGCCGCTTTTCGAGAGCGGTGCCTTACCATTCAGCACACCCCTCCATTAAGCTGTTAATCTAGTTAAAGAGCAGGAAATTGACCTAGAGGAGTTAAATACGGCAGAGTCTAAAAGCTCACCTTACTCCCGCCGTTGGCGGGACAAGACACCGCCTTTGGCGGGACAAGCCTGCCTGACGGCAGTCAGGCACTCGGGACACCCCTCCAAAAACCAAACTTTTACCTTGTACTATTTTGGCAACATTAACCTTTAAACACAAGACACAAAAGGCTTGAGAAAAACCCGAGCCTTGAGAACAATCAAAAAGCTTGCCGCCTCACTTCTTCTACATCCTCAGGGGTCACGACCTCTGGCCAAGGAGGAACTGTGGATCTCTCTCTGACTCTTACTAACCGCAACCCCCTTCCTGTCTCTTTATCTCTGAAAATAACCTTACCTTCAATAATGCCATAGAAAGGATTCTTTTCTAGATAATACTCCACACCTACCTCTCTAGTCCCTTCAGGATAATTATCCAATACCTTATATACAGTAACTATGCCATCTCCAAAACCAAACCCTCTGTATCTCGGGTTATCTTGCTCTTCTAAAATTACATCTCTGACACTCACGCTCTCCCAACAATCTCTCTTTCCTATGCCTCCCTCCTCAACTAGGCCAATATTAAAAACATAAATCCGCTGGATAACTAGCAGGTGATTACCCACCTGATCCAAAACCCACAACTGAATCCCTATGGTTTCAGCCAAAAGGGGCAAACCAGGTCTTTCACCACAAAAATAACTATTCTCCAAATCCAAGAGAGGTTTTTGCATCTCTACTTCATAAAGAGAACGAGGCAAAACAACCTCTCCTGTCCAGATACGACTATCAGCAGACTCCACTTCAAGATTCAATTTTTGCTGCTGATCAGATAAGGGTAAAAACAGAGTTTTACCCTCGATTTCTGCCTCTGGATTTGCACATTGCAAGTTAAAATTAAACACTATCTGCCAACGTCCCCCCTGCCTTTTTTGTTCAACTACCTGCAAGGGCTCAAAGCCAATAACCATTGACCAGCCTTTAGCGGCCCTGTTGATGTCAACAAGAGGATAACGCACTTTATCTTGGGGATAATCAGGATCCTGACAAATTACCTCATCCCCCTCAATACCGCAGACAACTAAGAAGTGTCCGCCAGTATAGCCCTTATCATACCGCTGGGGTATTTTTCCATAGCTCAAACTAACAATCACAGGAGCAGACTTTTCTAGCTCCTGCAAAACTCTTTCCCATGAATAGCCAACCACCTCTATACCTTCAAATCCATAAAGCTGGGAAGCAATACGCGCCACTTCGCCACAGCTCGTATTCCTTCCGTGCCGCAAAAAGTAATCGTCATTAGCCCTTTCAGGCTCAAGCAAAGCATTGAATCTTTTTACATAGTCAAAACAAGGATCACGCTGCTGAAGATAAGCAGCACACATCTCCAGTGAACAAGGGCCACAAGTCATAGCCCCGCTGTACACTCCTATGTCAGCTCCATATTCCAAAAAATGAGGAACAGGTAGATCTATGGGATTTTCAGTGGAGAAAGAGTCTACCTCCGGCTTGTTTATTATATCTTTTGTCATCTTGCCCCAACAAGGCAAAAGCAAGAACAAAAAAACTACTAACACCGCGGTCCGTGAGAACTTCAACGATACCCCTCCTTTTCAAGGAGCGTCTATTTATATAAGACTGTTCTAAAAGAACTAATATTATAGATCCTCTTTTTCTTTTAAATTGAAATCTGCGCGCGGGAGGGTTCGAACCTCCGACCTCACCCTTATCAGGGGTGCGCTCTACCACTGAGCTACGCGCGCATTTTGAATTTACAAAACTATTGATTTAACCCAAAACACTACCACCAGCCACCCAATCAACAAAAAACCCAAAACAAACCAGATCCAGAGGTAAGAATGTGGAGAAGAAGACCTCTTCTCCTTCTTAGCCATAAAAGAATAACCACAATTCCAACAATTAATAGCATCTTCAGGATTAAGCTTGCCGCAGTGGGGACATTTTAAGGTGTAAAAAGAATACGGCTTTAAAGCTAATTTATCGGTTTTTTTGGCTAAAACAGCCATTAACCTTAAGATAACTAAATAGAGGCGCAGGGTCAAGAAAGAAAAAACTTTCCCCAACTAAAAACTTTGCCTTTAAATAGTTATATGACAAAATAAAACAAATGCCGCAAAGAGTCTTTAGCACCAACACTTCTCCTCTGCCTTTTTTGGAAGGAGAAAAGATTATCTTCTCTGCCAAACCTCATCCTTTATTCGCCCTTCTTCTTATTATTTTAATTCTTATTGCTGGAGGTATAACTTTGTTTTTGCTCTGGATCTCCCAGATATGGCTCTACACTGAAAATTTGCTTCCCGGTTGGGTTTTGTTTGTTTTTATAATAGGTGTTTTTTTATTTGTGTCTTTTCTTGTTTTTCTTTACTGGCTAAACACTAAATACATTTTAACCTCGCAAAGAGTACAGACAGAAACCGGAATTATTGCTAAAAAAACTATTGGCATTGCTTTAGATAATATCCAAAATCTTAAATCAGAAATCAGTTTTTGGGGCCGTATATTCAACTTTGGCACTATCACTATTGAACCAGCTGGGCTAGAAACAAAAATAGTTTTTGCCAATATTCCTAACCCTAAAAAAAGAATCTCAGAAATTAGAAAAGCAATCCCTTAAAACTCCGGCTTTGCTACAATTTATAGTTTCTATCACCTAAAAATTATATTCTAACATTCTTAAGAACATTAGAATACAGTCTTAGATAAATAAATCAAAAATACAACAATCTCAAAAAGCACCCACTTAACTTAACACCATCTGAGACCTAAAAATATTCTTTATTTTGAAAACTTTTACTTTTGTTTATTTTATGGGGTGACCGGCGGGACTTGAACCCGCAACCTCCAGGGCCACAACCTGGTGCTCTACCATTAAGCTACGGCCACCAGAAAAACTAAAAACTACTTCTTAAGATTATATCGACAGCACTGTTTTTTTGCAACTCTATATTTTTTATTGTTAAAATAAGAAAAATGAACAAACGACGTGTTTTGTTTTGGCTTTTTATTGGCTTATTACTTTTAATTGATGGTGCTCTTTTAATCTACCAGTTTAAAAAAGAAAAGCCAAAAGCAGATATTCAACCAACTCCTGCCTCTTCTCTTTCAAGAACCAATCTCTTTCCTACTCCTTTAAGTGCCATAAATGAAAACGCCCCGGAAATAAAATTTTCTCAGGAACAAACTATCTACAGCCTTGATAGCAATTACCACTATGACCATCCTGTTTTAATTCAAAGGACTAATGACTATCTTCTTTTCCTGGCTAGGGGAAAAAGTTCCCTACGTTTTAATGAAATAATATACCTTCGCTCTTTAGACCTAAAAAATTGGTCTAAAGCCGAAATAATCTGGTCAGATAAATACAAACATATTGCTGATATAGAGGGGCAAAAGACAAAAAAAGGTTTTTATCTCTTCTTTATTACAGAACAAAACCAAAAAACTTCTGCCCAATATCTTTATTCTGCTAAAGGCAGCAATTGGGAGCTCTTCAATTTGCCAAAAAGCGATACAGATTTAAGCCGCCTTTCTCTTTTTGAGGATAAAAATACTTTGCGCCTCTTGTCTTTATCAAAAGACCAAAAAATAATTCAGCAAACCTTTTCTCTGGATGGAAAAAAGTGGTCTAATTTTAAAGAAACTGTGAAACTTAATCTAAAAGTTGATGACATAGGCTGTTTGAAGATAGATTCCTACTACATTCTTTTTATGACTATTAACAACGAACTCTACTACACCCCTTCTTTAGATTTTTATTCCTTTAGTAAACCAACCAGTATTTTAAATTTAGCAACAAACAATTTTTTCCTTAATTCAATATCACTAGTTTACAAAAATGAAAAGGAGATTCTAATTAGATCTCTGCTTTAATTTGCTATTTTTTTTCTTTTGTTCTATAGTTATTTTATCTCTCGGGTCCGAGGGGATGAAAACTAATTTTTTATTTTTAGGAAAAGAGTTATGCGAATTTTTGTAGGCAACCTGCCCTGGGAAGCAACTGAAGAAGATCTGAAAAAGTTCTTTGAACCTATGGGTGAAGTAGCCGAAGCGGTTATTATCACTCGCAACGGCAGAAGCCGCGGTTTTGGCTTTGTAGAGATGCCCAATGAGGAAGAAGCCAAAAAAGCTATCAAAGAGCTTAATGAAAAAGAGCTCGGGGGCAGAAAAGTCGTTGTCAATGAGGCTCGACCCAGAAAAGAAGAATAAGTAGAGAACTAGATAAGGTATAGTTTAACGATACTTACCTGTTAAAAGGTTCCACTTTATTAGCAGTAGGTCTTTTAGGGTGCGTAAAGCTGCTTTTGCAGCTTTAAGTTTAGATTGAGAAGCATTACGCCAAATAACTGGTACTTCTTTGATTTTAAAGCCTGCTTTTTTAGCAATGGCTAATATTTCCATATCAAAACTCCAGCGCATAAAACGTTGCTTAGGAAAAACTACCTCTGCTGCTTTCTGGCTAAACATTTTAAAACCGCATTGAGTATCTTGAATACCGGGCAAAACCAAAAGCTGGATCAAGATATTGCCTGCTCTTGAAATAAAACGCCGAATAAATGGCTGTTTTTCTGTAATTTTGCTTCCTTGGATATAACGAGATCCAATAATTACTTCGTAATCTTTAATAAAAGGCCAAAATTCTTCTACTTCAGAAATAGGAGTAGAGTTATCTGCGTCCATAAACAAACGCCATTCGCCTTTAGCCTCTAACATACCCTGTTTAACTACAGCCCCTTTGCCCTGATTTATTTTGTTATCAATTAACCTCACATTTGGATGGGATTGGGTAAAGTCAGCCACAATTTTGGCTGTATTGTCACTAGACCCATCATTAACTACTAAAACCTCCCAGCTGAAATTTTGCTTTTTTAAATACTCCACCACTTCTTCAAGAGTAGGCGGCAAACGTTTTTCCTCATTGTAAGCAGGAATAACTACAGAAAGATAGATTGGCATAGTATTCTAAATTTAACAAAAATCAATGAACCTGCCAACTCTTTACCAACCCTTGACGCTCCGCCTCAGCTTGTTGGGGAGTAATCCTAATTTCCCCCAGAGGGCGGGGAGGATGCTTTTTTAAATCTTCAGTAGAGATATTAAAAACTAAAATTGAACCGCCAATAATTTTTTCCGGCTCAAAAGCCTCCAACCAATTATAGCCCCACTTCCCCTCTTTTATTCCGTACATTTTCGAGAACTGAAAATAAGTAGCAGAAATAGCAAACCAGCCAGTAGCTGGACCCTGATCTGAATGCCAAGAGATTATTTTTTCTTCAGGAATATAATAAGAAGGAACAGTGCCGCCAAAATAATCAATTTTTATCTTTTTTATGTTGCGTTCCTGGATAAACTTAGCCAAACGCTTACAATCCTGCCCCCAGTCAAGATTAGAATCAACCAAAAAATCATGCTTTTCCTTGCCAAAAGTGATTTCATTAAAGTAAGCCAAATAATAAGGAAAAGAAAGCCAGCTGCTTAAAACATACCAAACAAAAAGAAAACCAACTAAAACCCTACTCAAAACAAGCGCCTCCTGCGAGAAAAATCTCTTATCTCCATTAATAATTGGGTAAATTGTATCAGCAATAAAAAGATAAACAAAAGGAAAAGTGGGAAGCAAATGGCGTATACCGATATTAAGAGAGCCTTTAAGAGTAACAGCCCAATAAGCCAAAAGGGGAATGAAAATATAAGTCAAGCGCCAATAATTCTCTTTTCTTAGTTTATAACGAAGAAGAAAGTAAAAGCCAAAAAGAAAAAGAATAGTCACAGGTAAAGGAATTTTTAAAAGCCAAGCTACTGGAAAATACCACTTAACCCCGTGATTGGAAAAATAACCTAAAATAAAGGTGTCATTTCCTCCGGCAGTACGACCAAAAACACAAAAAAGCCCCAATAAATAATGACCCACTGGACGAGTCAATTTAGAGTTTTCAAAAACATGAAGGAAATTTCTGATAGGCAAAGTGCGGGCATCATCAGGTTTGAGATTTTGCTCTATAACTTGGTGCTCTATTGCTGGAGGCATATTCCAAGTAAAAGGAAGATAAATCAACCAAACAACAACAAAACCTATTAGCAACATTACTAAATAACGACCAAATAAAAATAAAAAATTAGGCCAAGCCCGATGCTTCTTTCTTTCTAAACACACCTTAACCAAAAAAATGAGAAAAAGAATGGGAATAAGGAGAAAACAGGAAAACTTAAGTGTTTGGGCAACACCAAAAAGAACGCCAGCCAAAACTAAATTTTGCCAATTTTTCTTTTCTAGAAAATTAACCCAACCCCAAACAGCAATAGTGAAACCTAAAGTTGCGGCAATATCAGTGGTAACCAAATGACCGTGAGCCAATACCGTAGGCGCAAAGCTGTATAAAAAAAGAATTAAAAGCGCCACCTTTCTTCCATATAAAGATTTAACCCAGAAAAAAAGCACTAAACCCAAAACCACAGTCAATAACGCTATAGGTAAACGAGACCAAAAAAGCATCTGGTCAGCATCATTTCCCTGTTCGTAAAGAAAGTTCCAACCTGCTTCCCACTGATTAGCAGCTCCCCAACTCCAATCACCAAACGGGCCTTTAAGATTTTGAAAAAGTAAAGGTATACCAGATAAAACTTTAGCCAATGGAGGATGTTCAGGATTGAGACGATAATCTAATTTTTTCACATAAGAATAACCGGCAGGTATATGCGCCACCTCATCAGTTGTGCCCGAATCCCAACGTGCTTGAAGTAAAAGAAAAACAAACATTGCACCTAGCAAAACAAAAACCAAGAAAAAAGTAATTGCTTTTTTGAAATTTGCCCCTTGCATTTTTTACTTTTTATTTTTATAAGTCCACCACTTATTAGCGGAAAAGTTCCAAACAATAACCACAAAAGAAGCTAAAGCTAAAGAAAACAAACGCATCCAAAAACTATCTTCAGAAAAAAGATAAAGACGACAAGCTTTAAAAACGCCCATATTAAGCAAAAAACCAACACAACTTACCAACATAAATTTTATGTAATAAGCTGAGCCTTTGGCTGCTTTGCTCTTTGATTCTTCCATACCTTTAGTAAACTCCTCTCTAAAAGTCCATAAAGAATTCCAAACAAAACTATTAGTCGCTGAAATCCAAAAAGATAAACCCTTGGCTGCTACTTCAAAAACAGCAAAAAAAGGAATCAAACGCAAAAGAAAAAAACTAACCCAATCCACTAATGTGTTTAAGACTCCGATAACAGCAAATTTAAGAAATTGAGAAAAAGTTTTTTTGTCCATAATCAGTTTTTAGCTAATTCCTTTGGAGTTACCCAAAAGCCTAGGTATTTCCCCAACATTAACCGCGTTTGGGCACTAATAGCTGGGAAAGAGCCAAAAAAGATAGCGGTAATCGGGACAAATACCCAGCTAACAAAAACTCCCAACGTTTTTATTTTACCATAATTTTTAGGACGAGGAGGTAAGAGAAGTACAGAGACAAAACCTGAAATTATAAGACCTATCCATGTTAAGGCAAGCAGCCTTTGAGCCAAAAAAGGAAGGTAATAAGAAAGAACTGAAGTTTGAAAATAAGGATTAAGCAGAAACGGCCACCAACCACCCAAAGCAATTAACAAAGAAGTTGAAGCCCAAGAAACATGGCTTTCCAGAAGCCGAAAAACCAAACTCCACTTAGACCAAAAATTAATCTCTTTGTGCTTTAAACACTTTTTCACTAAATAAGGAAAATGCTCTACTCCCCAAGCCCAACGACGCTTTTGCAAATACTGATTCTTTAATGTCTGCCAAATAGAAGGGGCATAAATAGCATCCATATAAACAGGTATAAATATAGGAATACAACTGTGCCTCCCCTGATAACGGAAAAAAACGCGGTAATAAGTGCGTGAGTCTTCAGAAACAATTTTTGTGTCCCAAAAATCAATATCTACCAAAGTTTTAAAACTTAATGATTGCGAAGAGAAATTGATCAGACGATAAGGACGTGTTGATTCAATCAACTGCCAAAAAGAGGAACCAAAAGCCACCAGTCTCACCAATGGCGGCACCTGCCAAATATTATTGCTATATAAAGGTATGGGTTGGAAGCTATGATAGATTCTATCAGCATGAAGCAGGTATTTATAAGTCAGGGCAGAAAAAAATGAATGAGCTGGACGGGTATCAGCATCAAAAATAGAAACAACAACTTTTTCATACTCTATCCCCTGTCTATCAATAAACTCTTTTAGTCTTTTGCCTGCCCAAGTAGCATTAGCTCCTTTGGCTTTTAGTTCTCCGACAATATTATCAGGGTGAACAGTTATTAAAAATTTATAAAAAACATCCTTAAACTCAGCTTTAAGACGCCGGGCAATTTGTTGCCCCTCTTTTCCAGACCGAGCCTCAGTAGCTAAAACTAAAATAATTCTCTTATTAGGAAAATCAGAATCAGCGACCGCAGAAATTGATTTGTAAAGCACTTCAAAAGGTTCTTTATAAGTTGTATAAATTACAGCGTGAAAAACTTCTGAAGGAGAAATAACCCTTTGGGGATGCCTGAGTAAATCCTTAAGGACTAAAATCTCCTCACTAATCCGCCGCCTTTCCAAAAGTGAAGAGTTTTTAGCTTTTTGTTTTAACCGCAAAAGTAGTTGCTGAGGGTTTTTAAGATAACGCAATCTTTCAGACCAGTTAATACTTTCTTCATACTTTAGGTGCCAGTAAGCGGATAATAAATAAACACCCATTACAAGAGCACGGTTAAGCCAATAAAAATCAAAAAGAATAATAAAAATTGCCACACCCTCAGGACAAAACAAAGAAAGAACAATAGGAAAAAATAAAACTAAGTAGCTCAAGCTGGCAGGTAAAATCTCCAAAAAACGTTCAAAACCTTTCTTTTTCATTAGGCTACAATTACATAATAGCTCAAAATAACTATCTCTAAGAGAGAGATAATAAAGTTAAAAAACAAAAGAAAAAATCTTAAAAAATAGTTTCTGCCAAAAATAAAAAAAGCCAAACTCAAATTCAAAATCAAAAACAAAAATAAAGCTACAGGGAAAAACCAAACATCGCTAATACCTAAATTGTTAAACACCGCTAGCCCTTCATTGGCTACAGCCCTATACCAAAGCAAAAAAACTACAAATTGAAGCGCTAACTGGAGAACTATCTGAAGTTTTTCAGTAAAAGTAATCTTCATCTTCCCTTATGATAAGAAAAAGCAGTTTTAAAGTCAAAAAGAAGCAAAAGAGCTTCGATAAAAAGAGTCAACAGCGATTGCCCCTTCACTGGCGCTAATTAAAAGCTGTTGGAAATAGTTAGAGCCAGTAGTAATATCACCAGCAGCATATATCTTAGGATGAGAAGTTTGTTGGTTGTCTTTCACCTTAATATAACCCCTTTGATCTAAATCTAAACCTAATTTTTTAGCCAGCCTATTATTAGGTATTGAGCCAATCTCCACAAAAACACCATCAACCTTAAGTTCTTTTGACCCAGAATATGGGTGAACTAAAGAAACTTTCTCTAACCTTTCTCCACCTTTGAAAGCTTTAACAGCGTTTGCCAATACTATATCTACATTTCTTTTTTGCTTAATTCTTTTTTGCCAGATAGGAGTAGCTCGCAGTTTGTCAGCTGCCTCAAGCAAATAGATTTTTTTGGCAATATCGCTCAACATCAAGGCCGCAGTAACTCCAGCATTGCCTCCACCAACCACTAAAACTTTTTTGTCCTTATAAAAATAACCATCACAGGCAGCGCAAAAATGAACACCTTTGCCTAAAAATTCTTTCTCTCCTTCAACATTGAGCTTTCTCCGCTTGGTCCCCAAAGCTAAAATCAAAAACTCTGCTTTTATTTTCTTTTGAGAGCTAAGAATAAGTTTAAATTCATTTTTTTCTTCCTTTATCTCTTTTACCTTTTCCTGATAAAAATCAGGATGATAAGAAAGAACCTGCTTTTTAACTCTCTGCATCAATTCAGCCCCAGAAATCTGTTCAAAGCCAGGATAGTTTTCAACCAAAATAGCATCTAAACCTTTACCACCCGGCACTGCACCAATAAGAGCATAACTAAGACCATAACGAGAAGCATAAAGAGAGGCGGTCAACCCCGCCATACCAGCACCAATAATAGCTAAAGGATATTTTTTCATTATGCTCATTAATGGCAAAATTTATCAGCAACTATCGAAGCCCCAAAAGATTCCGGTTTTATCTTGGCTTTGAAACCATTTTGGGTTACATAACCTACCAGCTCTTTTATCATATCTTTAGTTTCACCGTGAGTGCCAACATCAACATGGATCTCTAAATTTTTTAAAATTGAAGAGTCAAAAAGATGTTTTTGTCCTAGAGCATTAATCACTTTTTGGGCTAAAAGAAGAGAAAAATTAACCTCTTGCCAAATGCGATGACGTAAAGTATGGATATTTCTTAAATAATGCTTTTGCCAATAAAATTTACCACCTTTGCCTATACGATGAACAGCCAAAATACTAACAAAAACAACTCTACCGTTTTTTTGGTTCTTAGAGTCAGTACCCACAATTAAGCGAAAACTATCTTTTTTATGTTCAGACAAAAAAGAAAATATCTCGCCTAAAACCTTGGGGAAAGTCAATTCACCAAGAGTAGGGCTCTGAAAGTTATTCTTCATAAGAGTTAGTTATTTAAATAAATCGCAAGACAAAAGACTGCTCAATCTGATCTTGAAGCCAATCATCAAACTCTCTGTCTTCGGTGCCGCGAAAATCCAAAACCTTAACCACCTGCCATCCTCTATTAGTATGGAACACTAAAACAGAGTTTTCTTTAGCAGACCAAACTTTTTTCTTAAAATCCTCGAGCTGTTTTTTATCTGCAGTCTTATCCTTGGCAATAACTCTGACTAGTTCATCCGGAGCAAAATAACCCAAATCTCCTCCTTTGGTTTTTGTCTCCTTATCAGTAGAGTTCTTTTTAGCTAGTTCTGAAAAATCAGCACCTTTTTTAGCCTGAGAAGCAATCTCTTTGGCTTTATTTTCTTCTGAAAGCAGTATATGAGCTAAATGAACTTTTTTTCGCAAGTTATCCTCGTAGTAATTAATAAGCTTTTCCTGTTTTAGGGAAAACCGCACTAAATTTTTTATTTCAGTCGGCGTAAAACCATAAAACTGCCACAGAATTTCTTCAAAACTTTTTTGTCCTCCATTTTCTTCGTAAAGTTGATTCAATGCTTTATCCAATTCTTCTTGCCCAACCCGAAGATTATAAACTACTGCCAATTTCTCAACCACCTTTTCCCTAATCAAAAGATCCAGAGTTCTCTGTTCCAAATCTTTATCATCAGGAAGCTGACTGCCTGTTTGACGGAAAAATTGAACAATATGTGTTTTTTGCTGAAAAAGCTTTGAAAAGGTAATTGGTTCTACATTGACCCAAGCTGCAGGATAAGGAATAACAGCTGTTGTTTTTTTAACCCAGATAGAGCGCCAATTTAAAGCATATAAACCTATGCCAACAACAACCAGATAAATTAAAAAGAGACTCCATAAAGTAGTCAGGGCTATTAAAATTGTAAAAAAACCTTTTTTAGAAAGCTGTATCTTGACTTTGGGTTCTGCTAATAAAGACGAACTGCTTTCCTTCTTTGGCAAAGCGGATTTTTCTTCCATTATTTATAAATTAGTTTAGAAACCAGTTAATGTAAAGGGTCTAAAAAACAGAAAAACTATTCCCCCCAACAATAAAATTAAAGTTGTTAAGCGAATAATATCTTTTTGGCGAATAAATTGATAGCGGAAAAAGATATTGAGGTTCTCCAGAAAAAAGTAAAGTAGCAAAACAAACAAAAGACTACCGCCTATAGGAGACATTTTATAAAAACCCCAAAGTAGTAAAAATTCAGCCAAAACTAAGTCAAAAACAAAGCCATAAAAAATTATCTCCTGATAATGACGATTGCGGGCCCACAAACTAAAAATAACTAAATAAAAGCTAAAAACCAAAAGCGAAATAGAAAAAGCAAAATAACGCCAATTTTCAGAAAAATTAAGAAGATAAAAGAAAAAGTAGTAAAGGACTAAGAAAGAGAGAAAAGCAACCCAATAAATAACCATATCAAGCCAGTAATAAGTAACCGCCTCTCTTACATGGAAAGGCAAAGGAATTTTAAGCCGAGAAGCAAAAAAATAAAATCCAATCGCAGAAAATAAAATAACACCCACAGACCAAAAAGAAAGCGGAAAAATCATTGCATAGCCACTAGTAAGCACAACTAAGCTAAAAGGTAAGGAATATTTAGCTATTCTCCTCCGATAATTTTCTTTCTTTTCCAACCAAAAAAAGGAGGCAATAACAAATAAAACCAATACTACTACAAAAATAATTTTTAACAGCTCTGTCTGTGAATAAAGAGCTATTAACCCCAAAACAAAAAACAAAAAACTAACTACTGCTGCTTTGTGCCATCGTTTAAGAATAAAGTTAAATCTGAGCATTGAAGAAAGCGGAGTCGTCAAAATCTTGTCCTAAAGTTATCACAAAATCCGCTTCTTTGTCCATACCAGCAGAACAAGCAATAATCTTTGCCTGAAGAAATCTCTTTTTTAACAATTCTAAAGAGTAAGGTTTTTCCCCTGAAGAACAATCAAGAATCTTAGTTGTAGCCGTTAAACTTTTAGCTGTCCGATAAGACAAAACCTTATAACCTCTGGCTTTTAAGAAATTAGCTACTTTAAAAGCTAAACCATTAACTCCGGCTCCATTTTCAATAACAATCTCTGCCTGCTCTTTTTCCAAAAACGGTTCAATAAAAATAGAGTGGGCTAAGGCTCTAATCCCCTCCCAACTTGGATCTCTGGGCTTTAAAACATAAGCACCATTAACCCTGTCAGCATAAAGCAAACCTTGAGGTGAAGAATCTAAAACCTTGGTAGCAATTTCATCTTCACCAAGATCTTTTATTAATTCAAAAGTTTTCACTATTTCCTCAGCTGTAAGATCAGTATGAACATTACTGGCAAGACTATTAAGCAATTGCGCTACTTTAGCGGGGTTACTCCACAAACCCAAGGAAGTCATTTTGTCTTTTAAAGCTAAAATAATCTTTTGCTGGCGGCGAGCCCGGTCAAAATCCGAAGTTGTATAACGAGAACGAGCATACTGCAAAGCCTCCTCGCCATTAAAATGATGCCAGCCTTTTTTAACTTGGTAAACCATATTTCCCCCTTTCCCATCAGGAAAATAAGGATCATAAATATCTTTTTCCACATACACATCCACACCACCAACTAAATCAATTGCCTGACGAAAACCTTCAAAATTTATATTCAAATAGTAATGAATAGGCAGATCCAGAATAAAGTTAACTGTTTTTTTGACCAGCTCTTCTCCACTCAATCCATCCTTCTCATTGCTTTTGCCAAGAGAATAAGCGGCATTAATCTTACTATATCCTCCTGTAGGCAAAGGCACATACAGATCTCTGGGGATTGAGAGCAAAGCACATTTTTTGTTGTAAGGATCAATGCTGGCGACAATAACTGTATCAGTGAGGTAGGTGCCCGGGTGATTGCCGCCAGCATAACCTAAAATCAAAAAATTAATCCGCCCGTCACCTTCACCCCGTAAGTGAGCAGGCTCAACTTGTTGTAAAAAACGGAAAAACGGCGCCTGCCATCCTTGGTTTTTGTGAAAAATGTCCTTAAAAGAATAAACAATCATCCCTGCACAAACTGCTATTACCACACCTATAAAAACCAAAGAAAAACGAAATATCTTTTGGCGGCGGGCTAATTTACGCCTAATTTTTGTGTCTTGTTTTTTCATTTCTTTTTCTTTGAGAAAAACCTCTTTTTTCTGACTTGAAGGCATAGATTTTATTATAGCAAAGATGAAAAACAAAAAAAGAACTAACCGATTTTAGGAGGAGAAGGATATTTGGGAAGAATAAAATTTTCCACTCTTTTCCACTTTTCTCTTTCTGCTAACTCAACAAAATCTTCTACTCCTTTAGCAATAATCTGATTTAGTTTTAGAGCAGGAAAAACAATTTTAAGAGCATTGGCTACTACAGAAGAAAGCCGCAAACCAGAAAAACTCCCTGCTCCCTGATGAACCACTACTCCTGACAACTGAAGAATATCCTTGTTGGAAATAAACTCTTTCCAGACTTCAAAAAACCTTTCTGATTGAGAAGCCTTAAATTTTTTGCGCTTAAGCCAGCGCTTTTCCCAAATACCTAAAAAATTATTATCTGGATCAGAAGTAGAAATTATTAAGTATTTTTCAGCCATTTTCCAAGATTAGAAGACAAAGAAAGCAAACGCTTGCTTTTGGTTGCAGTTTTAAACTTGATTTTAAAATACTTTTTTCCTTTTAAAAAAGGCTCTATCTTTTCCCCCCACTCAATAAAACTTACATATTCCGGATGAAACAAATAATCAGGCCACTCAAAACAGGAAACTTCCCCTACAGAAAAACGATAAAAATCAAAGTGAGCGATCTTAAAATCCTTCTGGGTAGAATGCACTTCCAAGACCACAAAAGAAGGACTTTTAACTGCTTTGGCTCCTAAAAACTTCCCTATTTGTTGTACAAAAAAAGTCTTTCCTGAACCTAATTCGCCTTCAAGCAAAAAAACCTCTCCCCCTTTTAGTTGGGAAGCAATCCTGCCAGCCAAAGCAGAAATCTCTTTTTTGCCGCAAAGAGTTTTCATTGTTCTTAAATCTAGGGGAAAAAGAGCATCTTCGCAAGCCCTAAAAAAGAAAGCAAAACAAAGTAGTAAGGAAAAAGCCAAAAATACGAAAACAAATCAGAATTTGATGTTTTTTGCCGAAAATCTTCACATTTTAAACTGACCCCCGACACCTTTGTTTCTAATTTTTCTGGCCTTAAAAAAACATCTTTTGAGCTCTTAGAACCTTCCATCTCTTTATTAGAATTCCCTTCAGACAAAATCGAGACTTGATCTTCAGATTTAGCCATATATTTTATCCACTGCGGCAGATATATAAAAAGCTGTCTATACTTTGAACCTGAACCAACCAGAGCTTTTATTGATCCTTGGCTCTTTTTCAATTTAAAAGGAGCCCTTACTTTTAAGTCTGTGTCTTTTATAAAATACCCTCCTCTTTTAGATTCGATTTCAGCCTTAATAGATACTAACTGCCCTAAAACCAAAGACCCAAGATTAGCTTTTTTAAAATAAAAATCAGGACAATCTATAGCTGGCTGAAAATAAAGAAGTTTAAGATAAGGTTCCTGACCCTGCTTTATCTTTCCTCGCCATAAAAAGCAGGAATTAAAAGCAAAACTCTGTTTCGAAGGAATTTTAACCTTAAGAGCCCAATTATCTTGGGCAATATAAAGGTAAGAAGAGGCAAAAACATTATTAGGGATTACCACCTTAGCCTTAAGCTCAACCCAATCATCCAGCTGACGAGCCTCTCTTACAGAGGAAGGCAAGAATTGAGGCTTAAAAACATTTTCTGCACCTGGAGTTATTTCACGCGACCACTCCCATTTTGAGCCAAAACGAGAATAAGAAAAAGTACTCAAAGCTTGCTCATAAGAAACAGAATCACTTTTTTCCTTATTGGGATCAAAGAGTATAAGTTCTTCTTGGTTATTGTTCAGAACAAAATTAGGATAAAAAACCAAAAAATTTTTAGCCTTAATCACTCCGGAAAGAAAAAAGATATTTTTAGCCTTGTCCTGAAGCTGCCAGCCATCTAAATCTACAGAAAAATTATTGGGATTATAAAGCTCCACAAATTCCTTTTCACCACTTTTTGGCGCTGGATAAAGTTCATTAAGCCAAATAAGAGGATAGTGTTTCTTTGTTTTAAAAAATATCTCTCTTTGGAAACAAAAATAATTATCGCAAGCCTCAAGTACTAATCTGTAATCTGTATCTTCTTTAAGTTGGCTAAAACCAATCCTATCTAAACCAACAAAGCTTTGAGAAACAAGTGTCTTATTGTCCTGATAAAGACTAACTTGTTCATAAGCAAGAGGACCACCCAAACGTTCAAAAGAAAGATTGACACTTTGAAAACCTATATCTAAATCTACTTCAATAAACTCTGGCAAAGCAACAAAAGGTGTGGGGGCAAAAGAAACAAAGGGCAAATTTTGACTATAAACAGGCTTTTGCCAAGAGCTCTCTTTCTCTGCTTCCTGCCAAACAAAACTATCAACTATTTCCCCCGATTTAGTAATTATATAAAGAAAACCATCTTTGTCCGAGAGATAGGCTCGGCTCAAAGACAAATTCTCCAAATTAGGCACTCTTTCTTCAATAAGAGAAGACTCGCCTGTTTCTTTAAGCTCAAAAAGATAGCCTCCAAATATGTCTTTCAGGTTAGACCCACTTTCCATCTCCTCTTTTACCACATCCAACTCAAAACCATTTTCCGACAAAAACCAAAAAGCAGAATAAGCCACTATTGCCACTTCTTTGGGACCAAGACTGAAGGAAGGAAAACAATTTTTAGGTTCTCTTAACCCTCTCTGGATATCAACAACATAGTCACTGTCATTAAGCAGACAAAAATCTCCCAGATCAAGTTTCTCATCAGTTGTATTCATTATTTCCAACCATTCACCATAATGAGAGGGGGTAAGGGAACTTTTTGCTTTTACCTCTTGTATAGAGAGACCACCTAAAGTTTTAAGTTTTGTTGATAAATCAAGATTTGCTTTTGCTAATGAAAAATTAGGTGTTAAAAACACTAAAGCAGCAAAAACCGCAAGCCACTTTCTGCTTGCCATTTTCTGTATTATACCATCTTTTCTTACTTTTAAAAAACTTAATTTTTAAGTATAAGGGGGAAGGGTAGGGGACATTACATTACCCTAAACATTAAAAAACAGGGATAAAAAACCAAGATTAAAAGGACGGAATCTTCTTAAGAAATAACTCAGAAAGAGCAATTTTATTTATACAAAGAAAATAAAAAAGACCAAAAGAGTGCCCTATCTAATCAACATCGCATCCCCAAAACTAAAAAATCGATACTTCTTTTTGACAGCCTCCCTATAAGCCCGAAGGATATTTTTGCTGCCAGCAAAAGCAGAGACCAAAGCCAAAAGAGAGCTTTTAGGCAAATGAAAATTGGTAATCATGCTTTTTACAATTTTGAACTGAAAAGGCGGGTAGATAAAAAGAGAGGTTTCTTTTTTACAAGCTTGCACAATACCTTTTTTAGTGACCGCTGATTCCAAAGACCTTACTGCCGTAGTACCTACAGCTAAAACCTTTTTTCCTTCTTTAATTTTTTGGTTTAAAAATCCAGCCGCTTCTTCTGAAATCTCTATCCACTCAGAATGAATCCTGTGATCTTTGATTTTTTTTGTTCTAATAGGAGCAAAAGTGCCCCAACCAATATGCAAAGTAATAAAGACAGACTCTACCCCTTTCTGGCGCAATTTTTTAAGTAGTCTTTGGGTAAAATGAAAAGAAGCAGTAGGGGCAGCTACAGAGCCAGGATTTTGCGCAAAAATCGACTGATACCATTTTTGAGCTTTGGCTTCAGGTATTTTAGTTTTGATATACGGCGGCAAGGGAGTTCGTCCTTTCCCAAGAAGAAAATTTAATAATTTTTTGTCTGAGCAGTTTACTCTTACTTCCCAAACCTTTTCTTTATTTAGAAAATTTTGGAACTCAAGCTCAATACCTTGGCCAAGAAAAACTTTGGCCTGAGAATTAAGTTTACCTTTAGCTAGAACATGCCATAAACGCTTGTCTGCTTCTTTAAGGAATAAGACCTCTACTCTTCCGCCTGTTTCTTTTTCCCCGTGAACGCGAAAAGGTAAAACTTTACTATTGTTAAAAACAAATACATAACTATCGTCAACAAACTCAACCAAATCAAAAAATCGCCGATGCTCAATTTCTCCTGTTTTTTTATTCAAAATCATCAAACGTGAATAATCTCTAGGTCTAACAGGTTTTTGGGCTATCAAATTTTGGGGCAAAAAATAATTAAGGTCTTTTAAATGCATAATTTTTAGATTAACATCTCTTATTTTTTAGAGCAAAACTATGCTTTTATTACCCCTAAAGGTCTTAGTCTTACCAATGGCTGGGCCAAACCTGACTTGTGTATTATTTGAATCCTTTCCTTGGTGTCTTTATAAGTAAAAAATATTGAGCAGAACGAATAATCAGCTTTTGCCAATTCTTACCCCTAAGTTTAATTTTTTAATCCGCTGGACGCGGCAGAATTTTACAAAAAACTATATTAGGTTAAATCAATTTCTCCTGACTGAGCATCCTCACTTTTTTCTCTATCCCGACTCTCTTCTTTATTCTCAACCTCTTCCTTACCACTAATATTAACTCCCTCGCTTCTACTTTGTCTTTCCTTTTTAGAAAAATTGCTACTTGGGACTAGTTTCCCTCCACTCATAGAAGAAAAAACCTCCTCTTCATGTCTTTTAATTAACTCTTCTCCAGAAGAAACTTGGGTTGAAGTTTTACCCTGGGCAGTAACCAAAATCTGACGAGCTACAGCTGAAGGATGGGGTATGTTTTCCAAGATGAAATTTGGACGTTCACCCGCAGTTTGTACAACAACCCGTCCATAATCCAATAAAGAGGGCAAAAAACCTTTAACCTCAGAACTCACATCCTGAATATAGACTAAATCAGTGGAAGCCACTTGACGTTGGAAAATGTTCACCTGCTCTATATCTACTAAACGCCGATTAGTCAAAATAGTAACGTCTAAATAATACTGAATCCAGGCAACCAAACAAAAGAAATCCAAAAAAAGAAAATAAACAGCAAAAAAGAAAGCTAAAATTTTACTTGGAGAAACTAACAAACCCCACTCTTCTAACAAAAGAGAAAGATCAAAATAAGAATAAGCCACAAAAACCAAAATAGGAAAAAGAATCAACACTAAAACCGCTAAAAACACTGGCAACATTGCCAACCAATGCCGGTGCAGAAAAATAACAATCTCCTCTCCTTCTTCTAACCTCTGCTGGGCATCACCTTGAAACATACTCTTAAACATAGCTATTAACTTAAAATTATTGCTAAAAAACCAGAAATAATAATTAAAACAGAAACAAAAAGATAAATTCTTCTTGCCTTTAAGGTGGCGTCTCCCACAAAACCAAATTGGTGCAAGGCTCTCATAGCAAAAAAACTGGCTATACTCCATAGCACTACAACTAATAGATAAAACAATAAAAGCAGCCAAATCATAGTTTACCTTTTTCTTTCTCTTTTAAACTATAAGCACATCCACAGTAAGTTGGCAAATAAAAACCTCTTTTCTTGGCTTTGTGCAATGCTTCCCAATAAATTTTTCTTAAATCTCGAAAATAAAAAGGGATATGAAAATGCTCACCCAGCTCTATACCTATACGCCAAATAACAGATTGCTGTTGGTAAGGAGAGATTAAAAGGGTGGTGGTGAAAAAATCAGCCTTTATCTTTTGCGCATACTTAGCTGTAGTTTCTAAACGCAAACGATAACACACGGGACAGCGCTTTGTGGAATTATCTTCAATTTTACAGTAGTGCTTTTTCTCATAATCATAAATAGCAGAAAAATACTCCTGCATATTATAATCCGGTATCTCTAATTTGATATTTTCTTTTTGACAAAGTCGCCTCACATCTTTAAGACGCTTTTGGTACTCTTTTTCACCATGAATATTGGGATTATAGAAAAAACCAATAATGCTAAACCCCTGCTCCTTTAAAAAAGGCAAAATCCCCACAGCACAAGGAGCACAACAGATATGAACAAGAATAACCTTATCTTTTAAATCTTTCTGGTTCATAAGTGTTTAAATAAGGAACTATTTTGCAAATGTCTCAAACCCCTTTCCGTAACTACCCTTCCTTTGGGTGTCCGATTCAAAAATCCAATCTGAATTAAATAGGGTTCATACACTTCCTCTAAAGTAGCTCTTTCTTCCCCTACTGCAGAAGCTAAAGCATTAATCCCTACTGGCCCTCCAGCAAACTTATTAGAAATTACTTCCAAAATTTTTCTGTCAAGCTCATCTAAACCAAAATCATCGATTTCAAGAGCATCAAGAGCTTTCTGAGCTAAAACATTATCAATTGCCTTTTTGTTTTCCACTTGGGCAAAATCTCTTATTCTCTTTAATAAACGGTTAGCAATACGAGGAGTGCGCCGGGAACGCTGGGCAATAATTTTTACAGCCTTGTCTTTTATACCTATTTTTAAAATCTTGGCAGAGCGCTTAATAATTGTTTCAATATCTTTTGGTTCATAAAATCCTAAACGATAAACAATGCCAAATCTATCCCGTAAAGGCGAAGAAAGACTGGCATATTGGGTAGTGGCACCAATTAAAGTAAAGGGGTTAAGATCTAAACGCATTACCTGAGCAGAAGGACCTTTGCCTAAAACAAGATCAATTTTTCCTTCTTCTAAGGCAGGGTAAAGAACCTCTTCAATCTGGCGGCGTAAACGATGGATTTCATCAATAAAAAGAATTTCCCCTTCTTCTAAACTGGAAAGAACAGCAGCCAAATCCCCTACCCTCTCAAGCGCTGGCCCTGAGGTAATTTTAATAGGAACATTTAATTCTTTGGCAATAATATGAGCTAAAGTAGTTTTACCAATGCCCGGTGGCCCGTGCAAAAGCAAGTGTTCCAAAGGCTCTCCCCTTTGTTGCGCCGCCTGTAGAAAAACAGCCAGACTATGTTTAATTTTAGGCTGACCTATAAATTCATCGAGAGTTTTAGGACGCAGGGTCCTGTCAATTTGAGTTTCTTTATCTTTGAATATATCTTCAGGCATTTTTCCCTTTTTCTTTTAAAATACGACGCACTTTCTCAGCAAGAGTTTTTTCTTTGCCGCTTAAGTACTGTAAACTCTTTTGAGCTTCTTGCCGGGAAAAACCTAAACTTTCTAAAGCCTCAAGCAGATCCTCTTCGCCAGACTGCTTAAACATTTCCGAGGCAGAAAGTTCAGCTAAAACCTTGCGAGCAGTTTTTTTACCAATACCCGGGGCTACCTCTAACTTAGCCAGATTTCCCTCTTGGATAAAAGCTAAAACTTCTTCCGGCCGGTAAAGGGAAAGAAGCGCCAAAGCCCCCTTGGGACCCAAGCCGGAAATTTTAATCAGCTTGCCAAAAAGTTCTCTTTCCTTAAAAGTAGCAAATCCATATAAAGACTCACTCTTTTCTGTCTGGTAGTGATAAATAAAGAGACGAGCTATCTTTTGGGAGATTAATCTGGGAGGAACATTAACCAAATATCCTAACCCACTTTTGGTAACCAAAACAATAAAATTTGCTCCCCTAATTTTAACCTCTCCCTCCAGATAAGCGATCATAGCTTAATAATAAGCGCTAAAAACTTCTTTATCAACCAAACTCCATTTGCTAAAAGAAAAAATGTTATATAATAGAAAGGAGCATGGAAAGAGAAAGTTCTTTTGCGCCAAACCAACCAGAGCCAGAGAAAAAAGGAATGCAGACAACTACAGCCTTAGAAGTAAGAACCTACGATTCGCAGTGGTGGGAGGAATTCCAAAAGATCGGCCTTTTTGAAGCCTATGAGTTTTTGGAAGGAAACAAGGAATACAGGAATCAACAAAAAGAAGCCTTTTTGCAAGACAAAATTGAAAACCCTACTTTTGACTACCCCCACCTCAGTGCAGAAGATTTGCAAAGACGCGAAAATGAGCTTTTGGAATTAAAAAAGAAGATTATTGAGCAAGAAAGTAATCCGGTGGTCAAACAGGCCTATCGCTGGAAAATCAACGAAAAAATCGCCACCCTAAGAATGCTCCAAGCCACTTTAGCAGGTGATATGCGGCGATTCAGACGTTGGTCAGAATTTATCTATGGCAAACCCTCTTCTGAAATTTTTGCCTTTACTATTGGAGAAACACGTCAAGAGGCGCAAAAGATTCTTGAAGACCCAGAAGCATCTGAAACCTTAAAAGAAGCCGCAGAAAACTTAACCCGCCTCCTGCCGCAAGTAAACAATATCTCCCTCTCTTTACCAGAAGAGGAAACAGTAACTCAGGCTCGAGAGGCTTCAAAAAAACTTCTACAAAAGCTTATACCTGAACTACCTGAATTAGATAAATTTGATGCCCCTCTTATCCGAGAAGCCTTTACCCAAGCCCTGCAGCGCCTCCAAGCAGAAGGATGGAAAGTGGTTATTGACGAAGAAAGCAGCAAAACAGGTATTGCTGTTAGTCAAGAATCACAGGAGGTACGTATACCTGCAACACGCAAAACCTCCAAAGAAAAACTGGTAGCCCTGATTCTCCACGAAATAGGCACCCATGTGCAACGCCGGCTTAAAGGAGAACGAAGCCGTCTGCTGCTATTAGGAGCTGGACTTGATCGTTATGAAAAAGCAGAGGAAGGTATCGCTACTATGAGAGAACAAATTACCAAAGAGAAAATAGAAAAATACGCCGGCTTAGAAGGTCACTTGGCTATATCTCTGGCTATGGGTTTAGATGGACAACCTCGCGATTTCCGAAAAGTCTTTCAAATTCTGGAGGCTTTGTTTTATATGCGCAACTTAAAGAGGGGAAAAACACCAGAAGAAGCCCGCAAAAAGGCTCAAAGTTCTGCTTGGACAAGATGTGTAAGAACTTTTCGCGGAACAGATTGTAAAACCCGCGGCGCCTGCTTTACCAAAGACATTATTTACCGGGAAGGCAATATTAGTATTTGGAAATTAGTGAGAGAGCATCCAGAGGCAATGGTAAAATTTGATATCGGCAAATATGACCCTACCAACTGGCGCCATCTTTACATTCTGATGGTATTGGGCATTACCGATGAAGACCTAGAAAGAGAATCGCAACAGCCCCAATAATGCCATCTCTTAAATTTGACGTTTTTTATCGTAAAGACGAAAGCAAAAAAAGTAAATTTTATAGCTCCACTTTAGCTCTCAGAATTTTTACTAATTGACGCGCCCACGGATTAAGACACTTCAAACTCTTATCTAAAACTGAATTCTTAGTAATTATGCGGCACAAAGTGAACCCAGGCTTCAGATAAGTACCTTTAGCAGGAACCCCATCAGTAATAATAATCTCGTCCTTAGCAAGCTTAGAAAAATTATGATCAGCGCGGCGATAAATTAACTTACGACCGTTAAAAAAATAGACTCCAGCTTTGAGACCTTTAGTCACATAAGCAGGCTTACGACCTAAATAATGCAGTACTAAATGAGCGCCTCGTCGAGGACGCAAATATTGAGTCTGTATTCTTTTTTGATTCACTGAATAAGAAGCTTTTAAGAACCCCATCAAATGCCAAGCTAAAAGAGGAATCTGCTTATGGGCTAACTGAATCCAGAGCTGAACAGGCAAAGTGCCGGTAAGCCGAGGATTAAGCTCAATAAGGTATACCTTTCCATCAGGAGCCCAAATACAATCTAAGCTAAAAAGCCCCTTAAAACCTTCTCGCCGCAAAACCTCCCCTATCTTTTCCACATACTCAAAACAAATCTTCTGTATCTCTTCCGGAATAAGAGAAGAATTAAAGTCGTGACCACAAAAACGGCCAAAAGTGTTCTTCCCCACCAACTCTTCCTGATCAACAACTTGAATTTGGGGTGGAAGATAAAAAACATCTTTTTTAAGAACACATCCCTCTATAGAAAGAGGCACCCCTTCCTTTTTTTCGCTAACAAGCAAGGGCCATTTTTCTTCTTTTGCTAATATTTTTACAAGCTCCTCCTTGTTTTTTACCATTCTGCTTCCCCTTCCTCCCATCCCAGACAACTCTTGAACCACAACAGGAAAGGTTAACTTTCCTTTTTTTCTATTCCAATCTGCTGGCGAAGAAAGAAGTTTAGAACTAGGAGCAGGCAGATTTAATTTGGAAGCTACTTTTCGCAAAAAAACCTTATTATCTAGTCTTTCGAACAGCTGAGGAGAAACAGCTAAAACCTTAGCTCCAAATTCTGTGGCAACCTTTTTTATTTTTTCACTAGGAGCATAAACCATCCAAGCAGTAGGGGAATGTAATGACTCTAAAAAACTTTTAAATTCTTTAGAGGCAACAACTGTTTTAGAATTCCATTGCATTTTCTCAATCTTGCTCTTTTTGCTTGTATTAGCAGCTACAGAAAAAATATTCAGTCCCTCTTTTCCAAGAAGCAAATCTTCAGTATTTTTTCTTAAAGCCGCTACCAAATACTTATTAAGAAATTTTTCAGGACCGGCGCGACGCACAGCATTAACACTCAGACCAATAATACGCCGTGGATAAAGAGCAAAAAAAGCCCTTACCTCATCTAAACTCTTTACGGCAAAAGGACGCAATCGGCTAGTGTATTTTAAGGGATCAACAATAAAATCTCTTGCTGTAAGACGTCCTAAAATAACAGGATATTTTAAGTGTCGCCGATTACTTAAATGCGCTTTAGCTTTAATAAGTTTTCCTGCGATCCTTAGCTTAACTTTAATCAAGGGCCGGACTTCCTTTCCTAAACTAGAACGAACTTTTTTAAATCTTATTACTTCTGGAAATTTCTTAATTTCCCGCTGCAACTTTTCGATCTTTACTTTATCTTTTTCTCGAAAAGCCCGATGCAACTCTCTAGATTTATCCACTAATTCCTCAAGCCCCATCTGCTTAGCAATGGAAAAATCTAAGGAGCAAGAGTAAGCACCTGTGTCTATCTTGGCTAAAGTCTTAATCCGATGTTTTTTCCCAAAAAACTCCACTACTTCTACTAAACCAATCACCGGCCTCTCTTCTTCTCCGAGATATCCCCTATAAACCCTAAAAAGCTCTTTTCCTAACTTTACTCCTTTTTCTGGCCGCTCTATCCCTATTTTCTTTAGTCTTTCAAGCCTCTCTCTTAAGCCAGCCTTGTTAACATTTTGGATACTTAACCCCGGCCTAGCATTTAATTCTAAAATTAAAGGCCCTCTTTCAGTTAAAGCAATATCTACTCCTAAAAAATCACCTCCTGCTGCTGCTTGAGCTTCTGAAGCCAAAAGTAAAATCTCCTCCCAAAACTTAATTTTTTTCCCTCTAAGTTTTGTTTTTGATCGAGGAAGAACCTTATATCTTTTCCCATTGCGAAATCCATCTAAAGTTACTCCTGATCCCAAATCAATCCCTACTCCAATTGCCCCCTCGTGAAGATTAGCTCTTCCTCTTGATTCCACAGTAGGCAATCTTAGCATTGCCATAATCGGCACAAGACGAAAAACAATCACCCTAATATCTGGAAGCCCCCGATAAGCCAACCGTTTTAGGGTTCTGTCTGGCTTTATTCTTTCTTCTATATAAGCTACATCAGGTAAACCACTCAAAGAGTAGGTGCCTTCTAAAATATTAAGAATGTGAAGCTTTAATTGCTCTTCAGTAATATCACCTCCATCTGATCTGAGAAAACCCCTTTTAGTCCTGCCAAAAACTACTAAAATACCCTTGCCGCCAAAACCAGAGTTGGGCTTAACCACAAAACTGTTCGGAAGGCTTTTAAAATCAAATTTTCTTACCTGCTCTGGCCGACGGAATACTTTATATGTTTCGGGAACAGGCAAACCAGCATTTTTCAAAACTCGCTTAGTTTTTAGTTTATTATCAACCAAACGTATAACCTCCCTAGGATTGCAAGCTCGAATATAGGAAAAATTACGAGCATTAACTCCCAATACATCTTCCAGAGCCATTATTCAAAAATTAGTTTTCTAAAACGCAAGAATTCAGTCAATCTTAAACCAGTATAACGACCTAAAATAAAGTTAATAACTATCAAAATAACTACCACTTCTGGATATTGCCAAGTAAAATTCTGTAAAACACTCCAACGCATTAGAAATACTGCGGCAATCACCACTGTTAAAGTTTGCAGGGTATAAGAAAGGGCTTTACCAAAAGGAAGACGCAGTTGCGAAGTAATAAAGCGTTCTGAAGCAACAATAATAATTAAAACCGGAAACACTGCTACTGGAGCCAAACGGGCCAAAAAGTACCCCTGATTTACACTAAATATCAAAAGCCAGACAATCACTAAAGCCACACTAATCATTACCATCGCTCTTCGGGGTAAATCCAAAATCCGCCATCCAGACAACAAATAGCGGACAACTGTACCTACTGCTAAAGCAGCTGAAAGAAACAAAAGACCAAAACGCAAACCAATAGCAAACAAAGCTACAGCTAATACAGAAGGAATATAGATACCATAAGTTTTAAAACCAATTAGCTGTCTTGAAATAACCAATATTGTCACTGCCCAAGGAAAAAGCAAAAGCCAGAGAAAGGTTTTATAATCTGCCCCCTCGGCAACTGCTACTGACAACCAATAATGAAATTGGTGGTTATAGGCCAAAACAGCAAAAAGTACTATTGCTATGAGCACAGATAACATCCGGAAAAATCTTGCCATAATGAATTTTAGATAGTTTGAAGTATACGCTAAAATACCTCTTTTTTCAATCTTGACGCAAAAACCAAGCTGCTTTTTCTGGAGAAACCACATCAACCACAATACCTCCCCCCAACTCATAACCGCCAAATTTGCTTAAACGAGGCAGTATTTCAATATGCCAATGGTAGTAATTTTCTGCTCCTGCTTCTTTGGCCGGGGTAGTATGAATAAAAAAATTAAAATCAGGATCACCCAACTTCTTATCTAAAATCTTTAAAACAGAAGAAAAAATCTCTGCCAAGCTCACTCTTTTGCTTTTATTCATTTTCTCAAAATAGTTTCTATGTTTTTTAGGCAAAATCCAAATCTCAAAAGGAAAACGGGCTGCAAAGAAAGTAAAAGCAACAAAATCCTTATTTTCTAAAATTACCCTCTCGCCCTTTCTCAACTCTTCTGCAACCAAAGAACAGAAAACACATCTTTTTTCTTTTTGAAAATATCTCTGCGCTCCTTTTAGTTCTTTGCGAATCCGGGAAGGCAAAACTGAAGAAGAAAAAATCTGCGAATGGGGATGCTCAATAGAAGCCCCTGAAGACTCACCATGGTTATGAATAAGTAAAGAGTATTCAACTGCCGGATCTTGAAGATGTTTTTTCATCCTTTCTTGATAAACATAAAAAAGTTCATCTAATACAGCTAAAGATAACCCGCTAAGATCCGGCCGGTGTTTTTTTAAATTAACAACTTCATGGTAACCTAAAGCCCGGTAAGCCGGGTAAAGCTTTCCTCCCCGCTCTAAAACCGCGTCTTCGGGAATGTAGCTGGGGTATTTATTAGGAATAACATAGATATTTTTTGTCTCATAAACCCTTGTAGGATAAGCCGGACCAGGAATACAAAAAGGGCAATCTTTGGTCTTCTTTTTTTTGGGCTTTTTCCTAATGTAATCCTCTGGCCTTTTAGCTCTTTCAGGGGCAATAATTACCCACTCACCAGTAATAATATTTTTTCTAAGACTTGGCATAAAACCCCTCCTTTTTTTGCAAACAAGACAATGCCCAAAAAGCAACTGCCAAAGCATCAGCAGCATCATCAGGTTTGGGCAACTCTTTAAGCTTTAAAATTTTCTGAATCATCATTTGAATCTGCTGTTTAGAAGCCCGACCATAACCGGTTAATGCCTGTTTAACTTCTAAGGGGGTGGGAGCAAGCACTTGGCAACCATTTTCCGCACCCGCTAAAACTATTACTCCCCGTGCTTCACTAACAGCAAAAGCTGTTTTTTGGTTTTTAAAAAAATAAAGTTTTTCTACTGCCAAAATATCAGGCTGATGCTTTTTAATTATAGCACGGACTTTAGTAAAAATCTCTTTAAGTCTGGTGCTACCAAGACGTGCTTTGGGTTGTAAACATCCATAACAACCAACAACAAAACTGCTTTTGTTTTTTTCAAGCAAAGCATAGCCTATTCGATGAGTACCTGGGTCAATACCTAATACTTTCATCCCCAATATTATAAGCCACAAAAAAGTAAACTCAAAATATTATTTAGCCTAAATTTGCATAAACCTCACTCACTTCTTCTAAATTTTCCAACTTTTCCAAAAGCTGAATAATTTTTTCTTTAACTTTATCTGAAACTTCAACTGAATTTTCTGGCTCATAACCTAAAGCAAGAGTTTCAATTTCTATACCTGCTTTTTCGAGGTTCAAACGAGTCTGCTCTAACTTTTCAGGATGAGTATAAACAACAATAATCCCCTCCCCTTGCTCATAATCCTCTGCGCCAGACTCAATTATCGCCATCTCCACCTCTTCTTCTTTTTTGTCTTGATCTCGAGAAAGCACGATTCTGCCTTTGGGCTTAAACATCCATTTTACTGATCCAGCTTCAGCTAACTTGCCTCCATATTGGCTAAGCAAATGCCTAACTTCTGAGAGAGCACGATTCTTGTTGTCAGAAACACACTTTATTAAAAGAGCCGCTCCGCCAGGACCATAACCTTCTAATAAAAACTCTTCTAACTCTCCTGCTCCTTCACCACTTCCTCTTTTTATTGCCCGCTCAATATTGCCTTTAGGAAGATTAGCTGCTTTAGCTGCTTGAAGAGCAATCCTCAGACGAGAGTTGGAGTCCGGATCAGGACCACCTAATTTTACAGCAATAGAAATATCGCGAGCCAATTTAGAAAAAAGTTTGCCCTTGCGCTTGTCTTTAATTTCCTTTCTAAATCTAATATTTGCCCACTTTGAGTGTCCAGCCATAATAATTTTTAGCAAAGATAAGCATAACGGATAAATAATATATTTTCAATGTCTTTATCTTTGCTCAAAATCCACTTAATTAATAATAAACAATATCCTGTTCTTTGTCTGTCCGCCTCACCCTGATGTTATTTTTCTCTAAAAGAGCTAAAACCTCTTTGTGAGGATGACCATAAGTATTTTTACCTACAGAAATTACTGCTTCTTGAGGCTTGATTTTTTCTAAAAGCAAAGGGCTTAAGCCATTGCGACTGCCATGGTGAGACACTTTAAATATATCAGCTCCTAAATAGACATTATGCTTGAAAAGATCGTTCCAGTGGGAATTTTCCAAATCTCCAGCTAAAACAAAACTCTTATCTAAAAAATGAAGCTTCATTGCTAAAGAAAGATTACGGCTTGAATAGTCTGTGTCATAAAAAGGATAAAGAACCTCTATATAGCCAGAGTTTAGGTGAATAACGCGGCCATATATTAAACGCTCTTCTTTTAAGCCTAAATTTCTCAATTCTCTCTGCCAGCGCTCATAGGTTTTTGTCTTTTTTTGAACCTCAACCAATCCGTATACTCTACCCACTTCAAAAGCAGAAAAAATATCAGAAAAACCGCCAATATGATCAGCATCATAGTGAGAAGCAAATACAAACTCAATTTTTCGGTCAAAAAAAGGCAGAAAACGATTTAAACAATTTTTCATCTTTTCATTATCCGGACCAGCATCAACCACTGCTTCAATCAAACCATCTTTAATCAAAATACCGTCTCCCTGCCCCACATCACAAAAAACTACTAAACGGCTATTAGCCTGAAACCAAAGATAAACAAAAACCCCTAAAAACACCAAAACAATAAAAAGAAAATAGCTACGGCTGGAGTTCTTCATTTTGCCACCTTGTTTGCCAAAGATAAAAAACTAAAAAACCCAAAAATAAATAATAGAGAAAAAGCCAACCAAAATGGGATATTTCTAAATTCAAAACTGTCCAAGAAAAACGGCCAAAAAACTCTATGATTTTTAAGATATAAAACAAAAACACTTCAGCTAAATAAGAAAAAACACGACTAAGAAACAGGGAAAAATAACCAAAAACCGCTGTTGCTAAAATAAGATAAGTAGCCAAAGGAACCACTGCTACCACCAAAACATTGACTAAAAATGCAATCCAACTAATAGAACCAAAGTAGTAAGCCACAAGGGGCAAAGTGAACAAAATAGCACCAATAGTCTCTGCTAAAATCCCTCCTAAAAAACCAAACTTCTGCAAAGGGGGACTTAACAAAGGACTTAAAGCCAATAAACCCACAAAGGCAAAAAAGGAAAGCTGAAGTGATATATCCCAAACTAAACTAAAAGGATTCAATAAAGCCATTATAAATAAAGAAAAAGATAGAATTAAAACACTATCCCTCTGCCGCCCCAATATTTGCGCACTTAGTAAAAAAACACCCATAATGCCAGCTCTCACAATTGAAGCAGAAGCTCCGGTCATTAACACAAAGGCCAAAATAGCCAAACAAGTGGTGCCAAAAGCAAATAACGGCGAAAGAAATTTTAAAGTCCCAAAAAGAGAAAAGATCAAAATTGAGATATTAAAACCAGACAAAGCTACTAAATGAGAAGTACCTGTTCTTTTTAGAGCCTCCTTAAAATTACTATCAAAATTCTGTTTTTCTCCCAAAACCAAACCTTGAGCAAAAGATCTATTGCCTTCAGACATCACTTTTTTAAGTTGTTTTTTAAAACTCTCTTTGATTAAATAAAGCTTCCGCTTTACTGCTAAAAACAAAGGTGGATTTTCAGCTATTAGTTTCAGTTCAGAAACCTTTATAGCCCCGCTAATTCTTTTAGCAAATCTTTCTGAAGAATAAACAGAAATAGACTTGCCCTTGGCCTCAACCAGATTACCCGGCAAACAAAAAGAGGGATCAAATCTTTCAGGACTAAACACTAACTTTATCCTCAAACCTCCGCTTTTGACTACACAAGTACATCTTTGCTTAAAACACATCACTTCATCTACCCTACCCACAATCTCCTCTCCCTGAAAAAATAAAGGCACGCCCCACAAAGAAAGGTATGCCCAGCCCAAAGTAAATCCTAAAACCAAACAAGAACAAAGACGCCACCATTTTTTAGCCAAAACTAAAGCAACTAAACTAAAAAACACAGGCAAAACAACCATTTTATCCACAAAAATCTGCCAATAGCTAAAAAGAGCCACTCCTATACAAAAACTTAAGAGAAAAACTATCAGATACAAAGAACGCTCTCGCTTCAGCACTTTTTTTATAATATACTAAAAAAGATGCGATCAAGCTCATCTTTTTTAAAGTTGGCCGGTATTGGGATTTTGGTTTTGATTTTAGCTGTAGTTGGAGTTTTGCTTTTGCTCAGAAACAGAAACTCCTCAACCACTTCCACACCTGAGGCAACAGAAACAACTACTGAAAGCTCTTCAGAACAAAACAATCTTAATATTACCTCCTCCCCCACTATTTTAGATCAAGCTAATGCGGTCAGTAGCCAATTTCAGCAATTCGAACAACAGGCTTATGAATTTGCTTCCAAATGGAAAAAAAGCGCTTCGCTTTGCGCTACCTCTATTAAAATGACAGCTGACCTTAATCCCAACAATCTTACTTATTCTTATATATACTGTACGCCGGAAGATAAAAGCTATTATTTTAATATCAACTTCAATACTCAAGGCCAATTCCTAAGAGCTTTAGTTTGGCAAACAGATTACTTAAAACCCAATCTATTAAAAATCAACCGTCAATATCTTAAACTTAATCTAACTGAAGCCTTGAGTTTGGCTGAGCAAAATGGAGGCTCAGCTTTCCGTTCTTCCCATCCAGAAGGCATTATTACTCTAAATCTTTATCGGGCTGATCCAAAAAACTATCTTTACTGGTTTGTCCAATATGAAGACACCACCAGCCCTGATCAGTTAATTAAAAAAATTGACGCCTTCTCAGGCAAATTAGTTAGTGAATAAAGAGTTTTTATGGTAAAATAAGAAAGATATGCCAACAGATGGAGTATTAATAGTGCCGAAGTGGGATTTAATTATTGTAGGGATTCTTGTCTTTTTTGCTGTTTATAGTCTGATTTTACAAAAAGAAAAAATTTTGGCCAGTATTGTTGCTCTTTATGTAGCTATTGTTGTTACTGAAGTTTGGGGAGATAAAGTAGCTGCTTTTTTTATGGGACAAAACTTTATTGGCAGTTTTTGGGTTAAAGCTAATCTTGATCCTTTTTGGGTTAAGCTCACTATATTTCTAGGTATTATTGTCTTTTTTGCTGTTAGAAGTGATTTGGTAAGCAGCATGGCTAAAGATACCCCCTCTTCTTTTCTTATGATCCTCCTTTACAGCGCCTCATATACTGCTCTTTTAGCTACTTCAATTTTAAAACTTTTGCCTCAACCAACACTTAATCTCTTTATCCTTCAGTCTAAATTAGCCTCCTTTCTCTATACTCATCTATCGTGGTGGGTGATTTTGCCAGTGGCTCTGATTATTATTGGCGGCTATTCAAACAAACCAAACCACAGAGATTAAGCTAGCTCTTGAAATAAAACAATCTTTTATCTAAAATTAAACAGCTAAACAGATTCTTTTTGGTTTAAACTGCTTTTAAGCGGGTGTAGTTCAATGGTAGAACGCCTCCTTGCCAAGGAGGAGGTTGCCGGTTCAAATCCGGTCACCCGCTAAGAAATAGGACCCAACTTTAAATCTTTGAGAATAAACAGATCCCTCTGATAAATAACTCTGGAGCGGTAGTTCAGTTGGATAGAACGTCCCGACCTATGCGTCGGGAAGGTCGCGAGCCTACTTCTGTTTAACAACCTATAATAACTTAAAAAGTAAATGGGGCGGTAGTTCAGTTGGATAGAACGCCGGCCTGTCACGCCGGAGGTCGCGGGTTCAAATCCCGTCCGCCCCGCCATTTTCTACCATTCCATCATGTAGGGTGGCTGGCTTTACATTCTTTACAGTCAATCGCGCAATCAGTACTACATTGGAAGCACTACTGATTTGAAACGCCGCCTAAAAGAACACAAGAAGGGGAAACACCGCTTTTCTAAAACTCTGGGGAAATTTAATCTAGTCTTTGTTCAGCACTTTAAAAACATTAGAATCGCGCGCCGAAAAGAGAAACAGCTAAAAAAATGGAAACGCCGAGATTATATTGAGAAAATCATCAGGAAAGGAAAAATCCACTGAAAAGCTTTTCAGTTAGATAGAACGTCCCGACCTATGCGTCGGGAAGGTCGCGGGTTCAAATCCCGTCCGCCCCGAAGTAAAGGATTGAAAATTTAGTGAACGCGTAATAAACTGAAAATAGAAAATAAGCCCATAAGGGCCCGTAGCTCAGTTGGTAGAGCGCCAGCCTTTTAAGCTGGGCGTCGCGGGTTCGAGTCCCGCCGGGCCCTTTTTAAAAACCAAGACAAAACTAAACAAACAATGGGAAGCAAAATAGCCCGTATTGCTGTCGGCGCAGACGGCAGAGGATCAACTTTTAAACAAATAGTTTTAGCCTGCAAAAAAAAGAAAATACCAGCCAATGTGGTTTTGCTTTTCTCCTCTAATCCTCAAGCAAGAGCTATCCAATTAGCCAAAAAATTTAATATCCCTGCCAAAATAATCAAACACCCTTCTGAATTAGATAAAATTCTAGATCCTAACAAAATAGACCTTATTTGCTTAGCTGGTTTTCTTAAGTTAGTACCTGCAACTGTTTGTAAAAAATTTAAAAATCGTATCCTTAATTCCCACCCCGGACCTATACCTGAATTTGGTGGTAAAGGGATGTACGGAGAAAGAGTCCATCAAGTAAGGTTGGAGTTTGTAAAAAGAACAAATAGGAATTTTAAAACTGCAGCCACTATCCATTTTGTTGACGAAATCTATGATCACGGGAAACGCGTCAAAGAAAAATGGATTAAAATTAAAGCAAACGATACCCCAGAGAGCTTAAGTCAACGTCTTTTACCGTTTGAGCACAAAATATACCTTGAAGCTATAAAAAACTTCTGCCAAGGAAATCTTAAACCTTTGCCACCACGGAAAAAATCTCTGGTTAAAAATAAAGAGAGAAAAATCTTGCAAACTATAAAGAAAGAGATCTTGCAAAAAAAGCCCAAATAGCTGCCTTTTTATTTGGAAAGCTTCTGAAAAAACTCAGGAGGTAAATGTAAATTACCAATCTGTTTGAGTTTTTTCTTGCCTTCTTTTTGTTTTTTTAGCAGTTTATCTTTACGTGTTCTATCACCACCATAAAGCTTTGCTAAGACATCTTTGCGTAAAGGAGAAAGTTTGGCTTTGGCAATTACCCGACTGCCCACTTGCGCCCTAATGTGCACCTCAAATAACTGCCTAGGTAGCACCTCTTTAATTTTATCCACCTTCTCTCTTGCCTCCTTATAAGCCTCATTTTTGTGAGCCAAAAAACTTAAAGCAGGAAAAATCTTATCAGCAATAGAGATATCCACTTTGACTAATTCTTCTTTTTTATAGCCAGAAAAACTATAGTCTAAAGAGGCAAAACCAGAACTCAAAGAGAGAATTTTAGAAAAAAGACCTCTAACCACCAAAACCAAAGGCACCTCATACTCCAAAAACAACCTTTGCGAATTGCCTAAATATTGGGTATTAATCATTGTGCCTCTTTGCTGATGTAGATACTCCATAATCTTCCCTTGAAATTCTGCCGGAACAATTACCTTAATTTTTGCTTTAGGTTCAAATACCTCACTAACCAAAGAAAAATCTATTTTTTCTATTTGATCTGTTGTTTGCCAAGAACCATCTCTGAACTTGAATTTGTATTTCACTCTTGGAGCAGTCAATAATGTCTCTAGAGAAAACTCTTTCTCTAATCTCTCCCTGATAATCTGTAGATGTAAACTGCCTAAAGCGCCCAAGCGAAACCCTCTGCCCAGTAGCCCCGAAAGTTCAGGACGGAACTCAAAAGAGGAATCAGAAAGAGAAAGAAGCTCTAAAGACTCGCGAAGACGCACATAATCATTCTCATCAACTGGATAAAGAGAAGCAAAAACCTTGGGCTTTGGTTTCTTAAACCCAGATAAAACCGAAAAATTAGGTTTTAGGGTAGGGGAATGGGTGAGTGTGTCGCCAACTAAAACCTTGTGTATATCTTTGAGATTAGTCAAAACAAAACCAATTTCTCCTGCCTTAAGAACTCTTTCAGATGTTAAATGAGGCTTAAAAATACCTACTTTTTCAGCTTTAGCCTCTGTTTTTGTGCCAACTAAATATATCTTTTCTCCTTGAGATATTTGGCCAGAAAAAATACGCACATGAGCTACTACACCAGAGTGGGTATCATAATGAGCATCAAAAACTAAAGATTTTAATTCTTTTTGCGGCAAAGACTGAGGCGAGGGTGTCTCTTTGATAACCCTTTCTAAAAGACTACTTACCCCCTCCCCTGTCTTGGCAGAAACAAAACTAATCTCTGTTTGAGGAGACAAAACTTCCTTAATCTCTTCAGCTGTTTTCTTTGGATCAGCCTGAGAAAGGTCAATCTTATTTACCGCTGGTATAATCCTTAACCCCTCTTTTTTAGCCATCTCCAACACACTCAATGTCTGAGCCTGTACCCCTGAAACAGCATCAACCAATAAAATAGCTCCCTCTACTGCCTTTAAAGCCCGCGAAACCTCATAAGCAAAATCAATATGGCCCGGGGTATCAATCAAATTTAAAACAACCCCCTTAAACTTCATTTGCACCGGCTGCATCTTTATAGTAATACCATGCTCTCTTTCTGCCTCCAGTCTATCTAAAAATTGGGGCTTGAACTTTTTTTCAGGAACTGTTTTTGTTATCTGTAAAAACCTATCAGCCAAGGTAGATTTGCCGTGATCAATATGGGCAATAATACAAAAATTACGGATTTTAGAAGAATTTGTCATAAGTTATACAATTAGCCTCAACTCTTATATTATACCATAAAATTCCTTATTTTTCCAGCTTGAGAGAGCGTAAAATATTTAAATTTTCGCGATCGCTCAAAAGCCTATCTTCACCCTTTGGGGTTTCTATTACTCCCGGAGTTTCTCTAAATAAAGAGTGGTTCACAAGCATTCTAAAAATCTCCAAGCCTAAAAATCCCTTACCAATCCCTGCATGTCTGTCCCTGTTAGAACCTAAAGGGCTGGCTGAATCATTAAGATGCCAAAGAACAACTTTATTTAAACCAAGTAATTTATCTGCTAAAAAAATAAACTTGTCCAATCCTTTTTTAGTACGCAAATCATAACCAGCAGCAAAAGCATGAGCTGTATCTAAACAGAAACAAATCTTTGTTTGTGCTGTCTTAGAAAGAGATCTATACACAAATACTAATTCCTCAATTTTATCTCCTATTAAATTTCCAGCACCAGCTGAATTTTCAAAAATTAAAAAAGATTCTGCTTTTTCTGCTATTTCCTCTATAACTAAACAGCTTTGCTTTATCTGTTTTTCAGCAGAACCACCGGTTAAAGACCCTAAATGGAAAACCACTCCTTTAGCTTTAATCTGTTTGGCTTTAAAAAGATAACTCTCAAGCATTTGTTTTGAATTATGAAGAATCAAGGGATTGGAAGAAAAAAAGTTCAAAAGATAAGAAGCGTGAATAAAGTAATCTTTAATACCCAGTTTTTTCACGCCTGATAAAAACAAATTTATCTCTTTTTTGGACCATTTTTTGATTTGCCGTGATCTCGGACTGTCAGAAAAAAACTGAAAACTCTCGCACTCTAAAAACTCTGCTTCCTGAATTAAATTCTTGAGTGATCCTTTTTTGGAAAGATGAGCACCGAGTTTCATTATATCTGTCCTCTTTATTCAAAGGAAAAATCTTGAAGCATCTTATCCCAATCCAAATCTAAAACCAACTCCCTGTCTTTAAGTTCTAAACTACGCAACTGCAAACCTTGTTCAGCAAAAACCTCTTTAAAAGAAATAACCCCTTTACCGGGCAAAAAACTTTTGACTAATAAAAGAGGCAGAGGCAAATATCCTACTTTCACCTTTTCAATCTCTAAATTGCTGCTCTCATCATCTTGAGGCTTGAGAGAAAAAGTAAAATAAACAGGTGGTTTTGCCTCTAAAACTGCCAACACAAGAACCTTATCAGTAAAAATGTTAACTTTTATATCTTGAAGATGATCTTTGGTAGCATCTTTTAAAAAAACAGATACTTCTCCCTCTGTGAGTTTAAGCTTTTGTTTGTTGCTTAAAGCATCAGCCAGTTTTGCCTCTAAATCTAAAGAGGCAGTTGTTGAGCGAGGCAAAGCTGGCGGCTTTTTATAAAGCAATGGGGAAAGAAAAGGGATCTCTTTAACTCCGCTCAAAGAAACAGCTATAAGCCCAACTAAAACCAAAAAACAAAAGCCAAGCAACAAAAATCCCAAACAACTTAAAAATTTCTTCATCAGCTATATTATTTTAGCACTAATTCCCTTAAATTCCTTTAGTTCAGATAGATCAAAAAGTTTAGCCAAAAGCAAAAATACTATTGCGCCAACAACAAAAGCTGCTCCTCCTTGAATTAACACATTTAATCCATATTGAAGATCTAAAACCTCACCCAAAAAAGTCTTTATCACTTGGACAAAAACAGCAGCTAATAAAGAAAGAACCAAAACTTTAAAACCAAAACTCCAAAGTTCAGAAACAAAATCCCCAATCTTGCCTTTAAGTTTCAAAATCAATAAACAAGCCTGGAAAAAAGCAGCTAAAGAAAAAGCTAAAGCTACACCCTCAGGACCAAGCCGAGGCAAAAACTCAAGGCGGGCAGTGAATAAAAAAATTAAAACAGAATTAACAATAAAAGAGAGAAAAGAAATTTTAAATGGGGTCCAAGTATCTTTTAGAGCAAAAAAGACTTGGTTAAGCAATAAAATAAAACACTGGGCAAAAAGAGAAACAGCAAAATAACCAACCACTTTAGCAGTAAGATAGGTATCTAACCAGTCAAAATGACCTGCTCCCAATATCACCCTTACTGCTTGCGCCCTAAGAACAATTAAAAATAAAGTGAGAGGCAAAATTATAAATAAGATCATCCGTAAAGCTTTAATGATTTTTAGACGCATCTTTTCCCTTTGGCCATAAAAAGCAATCTCGGTCAAAGTAGGAAAAATAGCAGACGAGAGAGCAACACCCACTAAACCGACTGGTAAACTTTGTATGTTTTGGCCAAAATTAAGAACTGAAATCGCACCTCCTGCCATATAAGAAGCAGCAAAAGTCTGAATCCAAAGATTAAGTTGATAAACTGAAGTAGCCAACATTCTGGGAATTGCCAAAAAAATTACCTCTTTAGCCTTAGGATGCCAGAAATTAAAATCAAAAAAATAACGAAACCTAAGCTGAAACAAACCAATCCACTGAACAAGAAAGTGCAGCACAGCTCCTAAAATAACACCCCAAGCCAAACCAATCACACCCTTAGAAGGAGCAAAAACTAAAGCTCCAATAATAATTCCTAAATTATAAAGAGAAGGTGCCAAAGCAGTAAGAAAAAAGCGTTTATATGCATTCAGAGTAGAACCAGCAACATTAGAAAGACCCAAGAACAAAGGTGAAAGTAAAAGAATTCTGGTAAGATGTGCTGTCAAACTCAATTGTTCGCCAGAAAAACCGGGAACAATTAATTTAACAAAATAAGGAGCAAAAATAAAAACCACTAAAGCACAAGCAATCCACAAAAAAATAAGCAGATTCAAAAGGATACTCACCAAACGCCACCCTTCTTTCTCATCTTTTTTCAGCTTTACCTCCATAAAAACAGGAATAAAAGCAGCTGAAAACGAACCTATAATAACTAAATTAAAAATTAAGTCAGGTAAGCGAAAAGCAGCAAAAAAAGTATCAAGTTCTGATCCAGCCCCAAACTGAGCTGCAAAAAGACGGTCCCTGATTAATCCCAAAATACGAGCCACAAGAATAAAGAAAGAAAGAATTAACGAGGCTTGAAAAACAGTATTCTCTCCAAAGAGGCGTTTAATTCTTCCCCGCATAGATTATTTTTTAGGACTTTTTACCCCAAATTTGTTTAGTAAAGCCAAGAAGTCTTTCCGATCCAACTCCTCTTTCTTTAGCAATTCCTGTGATATTGCTGCCAATAAAGAACGGTGTTTTTCTAAAATCTTTTTTGCTTCTGAAAAAGCCTCTTCAATAATTCTCTTTATCTCTCTATCAATCAAAGACGCTGTTCTCTCAGAAGCAACCTTATGTTCAGCCAACTCTCGCCCTAAAAACACCAGTTCTTCCCTTTCCCCATAAACTACAGGACCTAACTTTTCACTCATCCCATAGTTAACTACCATTTCCCGAGCAATCTTAGTAGCTTGACGTAAATCATTTTCAGCACCAGTAGTTGATTCTTTGAAAACAACCTCCTCAGCTGCTCTGCCACCAAGAAGAGAAACAAGTTGAGCCTTAAAACGGCTTTTAGTAGTTAACAATTTGTCCTCTTCGGGAAGATTCCAAGTATATCCTAAAGCTTCTCCCCGGGAAATAAGAGAAATTTTATGCACTGGATCAGCTTCTTTTAAAAGCTCGGTCACTAAAGCATGACCTGCCTCGTGGTAAGCAGAGATCTCTTTTTCTTTGCCTTTTAAAATCTTACTTTTGCGCGCTGGCCCAAGCATTACTTTTTCCAAAGCCTCCTCCAACTCCTTTTGTCTAATTGTTTTTTGGTTGTGGCGAGCAGCTAAAATTGCTGCCTCATTAAGCAGATTCTTTAGATCTGCTCCAGAAAAACCAGCTGTTGTAGCAGCAATTTTATCCAGCTTTACATCTTGAGCTAAATACTTATTGCGGGAATGAATCTTGAGAATAGCCAATCGCTCCTCACGGGTAGGCAAATTCAGCACTATACGGCGATCAAATCTGCCGGGACGCAAAAGTGCTGGGTCCAAAACATCAGGCCTATTAGTTGCTGCCATAACAATAACGCTAGTATCAGTATCAAAACCATCCATCTCCACTAAAATTTGGTTTAAGGTCTGCTCTCTTTCGTCATGAGTGCCCCCCAAACCTGTTCCCCTTTGGCGGCCAACTGCATCTAACTCATCAATAAAAACAATTGCCGGAGCATTGCGTTTGGCTTTATTAAAAAGATCTCTTACTCTTGCTGCTCCCACACCAACAAAAAGTTCCACAAACTCTGAACCAGAAATAGAAAAAAAGGAAACATTGGCTTCGCCGGCTACTGCTTTAGCTAAAAGAGTTTTCCCGCACCCCGGAGGTCCCACCAAAAGCACTCCTTTAGGAACCTCTGCCCCTAAACGACGGAATTTTTCCGGATACTTAAGAAACTCTACCACTTCTTGAAGCTCTTCTTTTACCTCCTCTAAACCAGCCACATCTTTAAAAGTAATTTTTTTCTTACCGCCCAAGAATACTCTTGCTTGGGACTGGGTAAAGGTAAAAGCTTTAGTAGCTCCTCCCTGAGCAGAACGCATCATAAAATAAAGGAAAAAAGCAAAAACTATAATCGGACCTAAAGAAAACAATATATTAAACCACAAATTAGCACTACTTGTATCTTCCACCTCAACCTTAACTTTGGTCAAATCTATACCATAATCAGCTAAAGAGGTGTCAGCTTCTTTGATAGTCCTTTGCTCAACTCCATTTTTAAGCTTAACTTCTAAAACATTACCCTTAATATGTACTTGCTCTACCTGTTCGTTTTTTATCTCTTCAATCACTTGGCTTAAAGGAACGCTTTTGACTTGAGAATACTGGCTGTTAAAAAGAACAAAAAGAAGAACAAAAAAAAGAGCAATAAATATTAAGTAAGCTATTTGGCGAGTGCGTTTAAAATCAAACATAAAGATAGAATAGCATAAGTCTTAATAAAAATAAAGGGGCAAATCGGCCTGAAAACCAAAAAATATTTCAGTGGGATAAGTTTTTGCGGCAAAATTTTAATAAAAATGCCAGTGGGAGGATTTGAACCTCCGACCTCCGCCTTATGAAGGCGTCGCTCTAACCGCTGAGCTACACTGGCTGAACCCTACTTTTGAAGCCTAATTATTATAAAAAGATATTTAGCTAAAGGCAAGATTGACCTAAAAAAAGTTTAGGTTATAAAATGAGATAGAAGCAACATACCTTGAAAAGGAGGTAAAGGTTATGGAAAAGAGAGAGATTCTGCAAGAGCAAAAAGCTCTACAGCTACTTTCCCTGTTGCAAACAGAGGGACCGTTGTCAGAGGAAGGACTCAGAAGGATATTGGCCAGCGAAAATATCTGTCCCCTGGGAGAAAAAGGAAATAATATCTTTACTGAGCTTGTTAATACTCTTCGGGGAAATGATCTGATCTCTATCTCGACGGAGGGCATCTTCAGCATCAGCAGAAATGGCCGCATTTTTCTAGAAGAAAACGATTTCATCCTAGCTCGAGTTATCTCTCCTTTTAAAGAACAAATTGAAGAACAGATTCAAAGAATCCAAGCCATAATTGAACTTCTTTCAGAACAAATAGAAATAGCTCAAGAAATAGCTGAAAAATTAGGTAAAGACCGCGAGAGACTTGAGGAGACCCTCTCTACTCTTGAAGAAGTGCAAAGCCGGCTCTAAGAACTCCCTATCCCCTGCCCTATCGGCAGGGGATTTTAATAAGAACCATTCTTTTTTCCCTCTTATTCAGAAGTATTATACAGCTAGTAGTAATAATCCCCACTAGCCAATAAGGCTAAACTCTGCAGAAAATTATTTTAAAAAATTGCGGGGGAAGGATTTGAACCTCCGACCTCCGGGTTATGAGCCCGGCGAGCTACCACTGCTCCACCCCGCATTAATCTTTGGCCTCTTGCCCCTGTAAATCTGCTCTCTATAATAACCCGACTTTAACTTTTTTTCCAGTTTTCTTGCCTCTCGCCGCGAGCAACAACTCCAGTAAGCTATTAGTTTGTAAGGAGCAAAAGCCTTGGTAGATTTATTCTGCTCAGAATTATGCTCTTTTATTCTTCTTGCAAGATTGTTGGTCAAACCAATATAAAAATATTTCTTCTTTATGCTTTTTAAAATATACACAAAATAACGCATAATTATGAGCCCGGCGAGCCCTGCCTGCCGGCAGGCAGGTACCACTCTGCTCCACCCCGCATTAATCTTTGATATAACACAGCAAGTGTAAGTTAAAAACTTTCCTTTTTCAAGGGAATTACTTCATCTTAACTAGATCCAGATAAAAAATCCCACCATTTTTTATAGTTTGGCCGCGTATCTACTTTTTTGTCCTGAAATTTAAATTCTTCTTTCTGGGGGGGTTGATAAGGAAAAGCAATAACTTTTTCCTCAGGTTTTTTATAATTAAGCAAAGCCCGAGCCATCCTCTCTTTATAAGAATCAGAGCGGTAGTAAGCTACTAAATTCTTAAGTCTTAAATTTTCCTCCTGAGCAAGCTCTACCTCTTTTTGTAGACGATATATTTTCCTATTAATAACAAAATTGCGGTAAGAGGTTCTAGCAAAAATAAAAATTATATAGCCAATAGCCGCTAATGCAAATAACCACCCCCAAAATTTTTTAATCCAACCGTAACGTCCAAAATTAACCATCATTATAATTATAGCACTATCTACTCTTTCCTGGTCCTCTTATAAACTAACCAGCTCAATAAGGTAATAATCATTAAAAGCAAAAGCCAACAGTACCAATATCTCACAAAAACACTCCCTTCTTTACACTGACTTTTACTTTCACCTTTTACTTCTTCTTTTTGGTTATCACTTGGTTTTGTTTGGGTAGCTACTCCTTCTGCTCTACCTGAACTGGAGCCTAATGTCTCAGTACTGGCTAAAGAAACCGGAGGAGCAAAACTTTCTCCAATAAAACCAAAACGAAAGTTTACGGGTTGACTAACCTGCCCCTGTAGTTCATTGGGCAAATCCTTATTTATCTGGAGACAGATTTTAAAATCCTCTTTAGTCTGCGGTGCAACTGCAAAAAGAAATTCAGCTTCATCAGTGCTGGGACTAATCAATTGAGTCAGTTTTTTAAAAATCTCTTCATCTTTTTTAATTACACTCAAATCAACATAACGAAAGAAATTATCATCTTTAAAACCTTCTGTTGCCAAACCTAATTTTTGATTTTTGTTGGAAAAATTTTCTACTACTAAAGACGCGCAACTTTTTTCGTGAGGATTAAGTACGGTTTTGGTAAAAAGGCGCTCACCCTCAAAATAAATACCTAAACTTTTTCCCTTGTAAACAAAAGCTTCAGTCTTTTGAGGTGCCAACAAAACCACTAAAAAACAGGCAAGTAAAAAAATAATTTTTTTCATTATAAATGATTACTTGTACCCAAACTAGGAGTCATTTTGACAAAATCGTTGCTGTCCACACCAGTGTCTTTGCCATTCGGATAGCGACCAATAGTCTCTCCTTGATCAGGATTAGGAGCATTATCACTTAAATTGCCATCATCCCAATCACCCCAAGCAACCTTATCTTTTACCTGATTATCACAGATAAAGCGCAGTTCATCACCGGAGTTATTCAAAATAGATATAGGCAAAGATAAAACCAGATAACCATTTACCGGAATTGTAAAAGAGGAGATTTGGATAAGATGATTAGCTCCATCAAGCAAAGAACAGTTGCTCAAGGAAACAGAAACAGTAGTAGGATTAAAAAGCTCTATCTGTTCTTTACTGTCAGCAAAAGCATAAGGATAAACTTCATTGATCTTCACAAAATCCTCTGGATGAACAAAGTAATCGCTAGCAGCAGAAAAACGATTGCTGGAAACAATCGAATCATTAAAAAAAGCAAAAACAACAGCAGAATTTAAACCAATTAATCCCAATAAAAATAATAAACGAGCAAAGTGCTTAAGCATTTTTCTTTTTATTTTTTCTTTTTTGCCAACGGCGCCACTCTTCTTTAAGCTTAAAGCCTTCATCAATAATAATAATTAAACTGGGAACAACTATCAAAAGCATAATACCAATAAAACTTTGCGCAAAAGCAATAATATAGCCAACACAGGGAACAGAACCAATAACTTTACCCACTATCTTATCAGCAGCAATCTTTAATGAGTCAGGGGCATTATTTGCATCTCCTTTAGTTTGGTAAAAAACCGTATCTCCCTCTTCTTGTATCTCTACCACTCTGTGAGTAATAGTGTTGTTTTTAAAACCAGTATAAAAAGTAATAATATCACCTTTTTGAATGGAAATATCTTCTTTAACCAATACCAAACTCCCTTTGGGTAAAGCAGGCTCCATAGAGCCGCTGCGCACGCTATAAAGCCTAAAACCTAATAAACCATATCTGGAACTCAAAACAACCAAAGCAAAAATAACGATAACAAGATAAAGAAGCAACCACCCCCACTTTTTGCTAAAGTAAGCTTTTGCTTTGTTTTTAATTTTTGGCCATCTTTTTTTACTAGACATAAAAGGGCTTACCAGGGCCGCCAAATAAATTGGCAGCCCCCAAAACCCTTTTTACTGATTAGCGGTTTGAGCCAGCTCAAAGGTAAGGTCCAATGTGAAAGAGTCTCCTTGAGCTAAATTATCACTGCCTGTAGTCCACCAATCAAAAATAGCAGTAATAGTAGTGCTGGAACCAGCAGCAATAGGTTCATTTAAATCGCTAAAGCTTGAAGGCAGATCCTTGACTTTACCATTGTAAAACTTAGTATCGCCAGCACCAAACCAACCATCACCATCACGATCAATAAAGAGCGTGATATTCAAAACATCCTGAAGTTCACCCTCACCTACACCGGGATTACCGCAAGTAGTATCACCAGCTAAAGTCTCTGCAGCATTACAAGCATTTTCTTGGCTGGTAACTGAAATGTTCTCAATGTCTAAATAACCATTAATAGTACCAACATTAGAAACTGTGTAACTGCCTTTAGGCTGTGAACCCGGACGCAGATTGGCAACATTGAACTTTGCTACATTTGAGTGTTGGCCATCAACATTTAAAACCAAAGTTCCAGCAGCAAATGTATTGCCCTCGCTGGTGACTTGATCTGAAAAGTAGGCACTAGTGGCCCCTACTGCCAAAACGCTGACAGCAGTGATAACAATTAAGCTTTTAATAATTCTTAACATCTTTCCTCCTCAATCTAATAAATTTATTAGTTTTTTTCACTCCCCTTAATCGCGTCGGCCCCAAAAGGGGGAATCATTATTTTTTTAACTTAAATTTCATCCTCTTCACGGGTATACCACCAGTACATTCCTCCACCCACAACTAAAACTATGCCTAATATTATGGCTACTAATAACGCCCAGTTAAAACCTTTTGCCTCTTCTTCTCCTCGCACTTGACCCTCTGGCTCTATAGATTGATCCTCTTCAGTTTTAGGCGGAACTTGAGTTTTAGCTTGGACTTCAGGGACAAGAACAGAGGGTGTATAACTTACTGCCGGCTGCTGATAACTAGTGCTGGAAACTCTTGGCTCAGGAATATAAATATCTACGCTATTGCTTGGCCGACTGCGATTACCTGCTTGATCAACAGCTACAACCCAATAGGTGTACTTAGTGCCTTGTGGCAGATTTTCTTCCACAAACATCAAAGAATTGGTATAGGCAACTAATTTGTTGTCTCGATAAACTTCATAATAAATACCATCTTCAACTGCCTGCCAAGAAACAACAATCTTTCCTTCTCGCAGCTCAAGGGAGACCAAAGGCGCTGAAGGCGCTTTGGTGTCCAAACGGTAAAGCTCGTCAAACACAATCCAATCCTTTAGCTCACTGCTATTAGCCACACCATCTAAAGCAAAAGCCACCACTTTATAAATACCATCTTTAAGATACTTTGCTTCTTGCCAGTTATCTTCCTTTGCCTGCTGAAGTGAGACTTGAGATAAACTGGTAGCAGTTAAACCTTTGCCGTAAAAAAGCAAGGTATTAGGATCAAGGGAATCAAAACCATCATTTTTGCGGGGGATAAAATAGAAATAGCCCTCGTCTAAACCTGTATTTAAAAAGCTGACAACTGCCACCACTGAATCACTATCTTTTGCCTCAAATTTACCCCAAATATGAGGTTTGTTTATATTATTAAACTTCTTTGAAGGAGAAGGATCTATTCTTACCTCAGAGAGAGCTGGCGGAGAAGTAATATCAATTGAAAACTCATAACTATCGCTCCACTGATAATTTAGGCCACCATCATCTGAAACTCCTACACGCCAACAGTACAAACCTTCAGCCAAATCACTTTGGGGTTGATACTCAGTTTCCACAATCAGCTCTTTGTCTAAAAGAGGAGTAGAAAAGTCGCAAACAAAATCTTTTTTCTCTACTAATTGCCAACGGGAAACAAGCTGGTCTCCGTCAGGATCACTCACCTGCCACTTAAAAACAGGGCGAGAAGCCGGATAACCCTCCTCTTCTTCGGTATAAACGCCAAAACCTGTCTTATCTTCTGGCTGAATTAGCTCAATTGAAGGAAGGCGGTTGTAAGAAACAGAAAGAGTTAAAAGATCGTGGGTAGTTTTGGCTACCTCCTCTTCTAGGGTTTCTTCACTTTGGACTTGGAATTTTACTGCCAGTGGCTGTAAATCAATTAAAGAAGTGATCACTGAGGTTAAATCAATTTTTTGGACGATCTCTTCCCCTGTAGGAGAAGCACTAATATCAACTGGTGCTGGCATCTGCCAATCAGTATGCCAAGTGTCATTATAAGCCTTATCTAAAGAATAAGTGCTTTGGATTAAATTTTTAGTGTTGGCCGCATCTTTCCAAAAAATATGAGTCAGCTTTACTTCTTGGATAGCTATATTTTTAGGCAAACTATTTAAAGAAAAAACCGCCAAAAGATAATCTTCTCCTTTTGAATCCCAACTTTCTTGGGTGGTATAGGTTTTTACTTCCCCAATTTCTTGTGAAGAACGATTATAAAGCGCCACAACCTCTTCATTATTTAGACTATAGCTTTTATTTCCGGTTAAATCTAAAACTGAGGTTGGACCAAAATCTTGAGACAAACTGCTTAATTTTATTCTCTCTTTAGCTTTAACAGTTTGAAAGGGGACTAAGAGAGAAAAAAGGAAAATACTGATAAAAATTTTTACTCCCAATCTAAAAGTTTTTCCCATAAACCACCATTTAGTTTCCGCAAAAAAATAACAAAAAGACCTTTGCTCAATGAGAGCGATATAAAGAGATAATAATCTCAAAATTTAGGAACCGCCTGACTAACCTGTTTTGCTAATTTGTTTATCTTCTGTCTCTCCCTAATCTCACAAAAGACTAAGAAGAGAAATAGTAAACACTAAAATTTTAGCTTGCCGTGAAAAAAGGTGTCAAGCATAACAATAATTTATCCGCGAACGCTAACATTTCAACCTGACCTTCTGAAAATCTAGTTAGAGAATAAAACTTAAGAGCTAAAAGGAGAAAAGGAAAACAAGCGAGATCGAAGCCAAAAAAGAAAATTCTTAATGCCTTCTGCTAAAGTAGACCAAAATCCTTTATTTTCAGCTTGTTTCTCCGCGGGAGAAGTAGAAGTAATAGATTCATTAGATTTTGTCTCCTGCTCATTAATACCAGCCACTTGAGATTCTACCTGAATTGCTTTTTTAGGAGCACCAAACATTTGTACGACAATAATGGTTTCATGGTTTTTGAAAAAACCTTTAGCTACACCAACACCAATTTCCTTAAAATTAGGATTTAAAATATTTTGACGATGAGTAGGAGAATCCATCCAAGCTTTTATCATTGGTTCAACTTCTAAAAAATCAATAGCCAAGTTCTCTCCTGCAGCTTTAAACTCATAACCAGCTTCATGCATCCAATCCCAAGGAGACTTTCCATTGTGATAGTGCTCCCAATAACCGTTAGCTATCATATCATTAGCCTTATTCTGGGCTGCTAAGTTGAGCTTATAATTGGACCAAAGTATAGGAAGGCCGGCTTTTACCCTTTCCTGATTAGTATATTCTACTATATTAGCTTTGGTTATAGGGGAAGCAAAAGCCACTCCTTGAGGTGCAAAAACTAAAGATAAAGTAAATACCCCTAGAAAAAGAAGTTTTACCCTTTTAAACATAACCCCTCCTTTTTGTTTTTTCATTGTACAAACACTATTATAACAAAAATAAAAAAAGCAGTCAATAGTTTTTAAGCGACCGCTTAAAATTCTAATTCAATTAAATAAGCAAAAACGCGAGCGCTAAAAAATTAACTATCAATCTCTAAACCTTCTAATTGGCTTTTGGGATTAAACTTTCGGTAAATTTTATTGTTTGAGTCTACTTTTAATAGAGCAAGCTCTAAAACATTGTGGACCTTGCCTGTTATTAGATGACCTCCAACTGTTTTCTTGTTCTTTTTGCCTAAAACTGTATGAATATGAGCTTTAAACTCTCCTTTATCATTAAAACAAAGATTGCCGGAAAAACTTACAATTTCAAAACAAGAACGGTATTTATTCTGTTTGTATTTTCCTTGACCAATAAAATAACCTAATTTTACTTTTCTCAACATCCCTACCCCTGAAAGAATAACAGCAAAATCCATTTTTTGACTGCGAAAGATCTTTTCTAAAGATTTAAAAAGATCTTCACCATCTTCTAACTTTGCTAGAATCAGTTTTCCATTTTTAAGTGTTTTCATAAAAACTATTATTTTTTAACTATACCCCCGGCAGGACTCGAACCTGCAACCTTCTCCTTAGAAGGGAGCTGCTCTAGCCAATTGAGCTACGGGGGCGAGCTATTAAAACTAATGGGCGCGGGAGGATTCGAACCTCCGACCTACGGCTTATAAGGCCGTCGCTCTAACCCCTGAGCTACGCGCCCGATTTCTATCTTCTGCCCGGGGAGGGAGTCGAACCCTCAAGGGTTTAGGCCCACTGGATCCTAAGTCCAGCGCGTCTACCAATTCCGCCACCCGGGCCAATTAATACTATTTATAAACTACTTTACTTGCCACAAGAAACAACCAAGACGCCAAGTGAAACTTGCGCGTCTACCCCTGCCTGCCCTGACTGCCGTCAGGCAGGCGGCAGGCAACCCCGCTGCAGGCGCGGGCGCCACCCGGGCTTTTAAAGCCCTCTTTTTATGCTTACTACGGAGGGGGTGGGAGTCGAACCCACGGTTCGCGGAAAGCGAACACCTGTTTTCAAGACAGGCCCGTTCAACCGCTCCGGCACCCCTCCCTAAAACCAATAATAACCATACGGAGGGGGCGGGACTCGAACCCACAAGCCCGCAAAGCGGGCTACGCCTTAGCAGGGCGTTGCCTTACCATTCGGCACACCCCTCCATTAAGCTGTTAATC
>JAGGWG010000012.1 GCA_021157605.1 bacterium
CCCTCAGACAGACCATCTACCGCAAGAAGCGGCAGATGGTCTGCATTCGCCGCTGTTAGTGAGATAGCGGCAAAGAGAAAAAACCAAGAGAGCTTTTTGGCTCTCATTGTTTCACCTCCAACACTCTGATGCGAAGCTCACTTTGGAGCTCCCCGACTCTCACTACGAGTCGGTGGTCTCCGATCTCGAGCTCCGGGAGCTTTATTATCAGTGGTGGAGATGCCTCAGCGTACTGCCGAGAAAGCATCTCCCCGCTTGGTCGGATCCAAATGATTTCTGTTGGTCCGGCTGGGCACATAACTTTGAGCGTTAAAGCTCCGGGTTTTACCCAGAGCTCTGCGCCTTCGATTTCCTCCCCTGCCCAGAAAAATCTGATCGGGGAGGAGATTTCTATACTAGTGGCTCCGCCGCCTTCAGGCGGCTGGGCAGGAGACTGGATAGGTGTCTCCTGGACTTCAGCCGCCGGCGCCGGAGCCTCAGCTTCTGCGGCAGTAGCCGCTGGAGTTGGCTCTGGAATCAAGGTTGGAGTCGCAATCATCACCCAGCCATTCTGGTAGAAAAATACGGCTGGGTTCTCATCTAGACCCAGATCACGGCAGTAAACCGTGATTGAGCCTTGAATCCTCCCGCTCTTTCGCCAGTTAATGCGAAAGAGGAGGAGGTTGACTCCCTCTGAGTTAAATCTTCCCCTTACCTCTATCCGGAGCAGGTTTGCTCCAAGAGAGAAAGCAGTGGAAGGGATCTCTGCCTCCCACTGCCTGCGGGCTTCATCATAGCCCGCCTCGATCTCCATTTCCCCCACGTAGAAGGTGACCCTTCGTACGTGGGGAAGATTTGTGGCGGCGACGAGCCTGTACGAAATATCGGCCCGCCGTAAGCCAACAATAGACACAGGCGTGTCTGAAGAAAGACACGCCACTGGGACCCCGCCTATTTCGGCGGTGATCCCGACCCAGATGCTTGGTGGCATCTGGGCTTTCTCCTCAGTCCATCCCACGCCGGGGATGAACTGAGCCTGAGCTTCTGCTGAAAGAACTAGCAGGAGCACAGTGAAAACAATAAGGACGGATTTTCTCATTTATCCGCCCTCCTTTCTTTCTGGTTTTTAATGAACTTTGAGAACACTTTTAAAGTGTCACAAAAATATAATAAAGTCAAATTTATATTTTTTAGCGAGCACTAATTTTAATTTTATTGTTTAGTAAAGTTTAAATTCTTTCCTTTTATTATTCTTTTTGTTATAATAAAAACATATGAGTTGGCAGATTTATCTTTTGTTTGCTGTAGTTTTAGCTTTAGTGTTAGTTGTTCTTTATCTTTTGCAAAAACAAAAGGAAGATTTAGAGCGTTTTAAAAAGGATATTTTAGAAAGTCAGTCTTTTGAGTTAATGAACCAACGTTTAGAAGGTCTGCAGACGCGTCTTGACGGAATGACAAATGTTTTAGGTCAGCGTTTAGACGGAGTGGCTTCTTTGTTTGGCAAGATGAATAAGGAAATTGGCCGCCTACAAGATGTTTCTACTTCTATAAAAGATTTACAGGAGTTTTTAAAATCCCCCAAACTTAGGGGAAATGTGGGCGAACAGATTTTAAGGGATCTTTTAGAAGAGGTTTTACCTAAAAGCGCTTTTCGTTTCCAGCATAAGTTCAAAGAAGGCCAAGTTGTAGATGCAGTTATTAAGACCTCCAAAGGGCTTATCCCTATTGATTCTAAATTCCCTATGGAGGTTTTTAGAGCCTACTTTAAAGCAGAAAACCCAAAAGAAAAAGAGCAAGCACACCGTATTTTTCGCCGCGCCTTAAAAAAACATATTTCCGAGATAGCGAAAAAGTATATTTTAACTCGTGAAGGCACCCTTAATTTTGCTGTAATGTATATTCCTTCTGAATCTGTTTATTATCAGGTAGTTAGCCAAGACCAAGATTTGATAGAGTATGGGCATAAAAGCAGAGTATTTTTAGTTTCTCCTAATAGTTTTTACTATTTTTTAAAGCTGGTTTTAACTGGTTTGGAGACCCACAAAATTGATAAAATTGCCCAAAGTATTATGGCTGTTTTTGAAGAGGTAAAGGTTGATTCAGAAAAATTAGGGCAACAGCTTTCAGTTTTAGCCCGTCATATACGTAATGCCTATGTTTCAGTTAGTGCAGTTGAAAAACAGCACGAAAAGATAGATGATAAGCTCAAACAAGCAAAACAAAAGGATATTTTATAATTCTTTGCGCGACCACTAAAACTAATTTATCTTTTCTTGACAGATACTCTTTTTTGCGCTATACTACAGGGACTTTAGATTAAGTTAGAAACTTTAAATTGAGTTTTAAAAATTCAGCCCGCTGGGGAAAGGGGGCGCGGAGATTTTTTAAAAATGCTATACAGCTTAAATCTCCATTAACCGCCAAGCCCTTTCTCCGGCAAGCTGAGTTTTTAAACCCCTTGACTTGGCCGACCAGTTGGTTTTGCCCCTCCTTTGCCAATTGGTCGGTCAAACCAAGGGGTTTTTGTTTTAACGATAGGCAAAAGGGCAGGTTTCTCTAAAAGCACAGTACTGACAGTTGAAGCTAGAAGGGTTTGGTTCAAAATTCTTTTTTTCTATGCCTTCGGAAACTTCTTTTATCTTTTTTTCCAGAGAAGGAAAATAGGTTTGGCGGGGCGTTATCTCTGCCCATTTATTAGCTGTTAAAAAAACAAGCCCAATGGATTCTGGCATTTTTTTATTAATTTTATAGTACGCCCAAGCATAGAGTTTTAATTGAAAGCTGTCTCTGACCCTTTGTTTCACTACTTCTTGGGTTAAATAAGAAGAGGTTTTAAAATCAATAATACGCACACCTTTTTTGCCTGGTATCACAAGATCAAATTTTCCCCTGATAACATCTTTACCAAAAGGCAAAGAAAAAGGTTCTTCAGTGCTAATGGGGTTTATCTTAGCAAAGGGGCTGTTAATGAAATTTTTTAAAGATTTTTCGCCTTCGCGGAATGCTTCCCTTTCGTGTTTTTTGTGTAGATAGCCTTCTTTTTGCCATTTTTCAGAAAATATCTCCAGTAAACTTTCAAGATTAAGTTTCTTTCCCCGTATTAAGTGTTTATAGTATTCGTTAATAGTGTTATGTATTGAGGCGCCAAAAGCTACTGGATAAGATTGCATTACTGGAACCCTGAGAATGCGGGCAAATTTGTATTTCAGGGGGCAGGTAAGGTAGTCATCTAAAGAATAAGCGCTTAGGCTTAGGGGTGGTTTTTTGTTTGCCAGCAGAGTTTTGTCTTTTGTAGTTTCAGAGGCAAAAAGTTCAATTTGCTGGAATTTGTTAAGGCGGAGTTTTTCTGTGTTGGCTATTGTTTTTCTGCCCAAAGCTTCGTAAAGAAATGGGGAAGGTTTTTTAAGTCTTTTGCCCCCATAATCTAAAGCATAGCTTAAAAAGAGCTGTTTTTTAGCGCGGGTAATGCCTACATAGAAGAGGCGCCTTTCTTCTTGGAGATGGTGATCACCTTCAGGCAGTATTTCGTGGATAAAATCAAGAGGGATTTCAACTGTTTCTGTTTTTTCTCTGGTTGGTAAATAGTCTGAAGTGAGGGCTGGTAAAAAAACTACAGCAAACTCTAATCCTTTGGCAGCATGAAAAGTTAAAATTTTGACTGCCTCTAAATCTGGGTCAATATCCTCTATATCAGGGGAAGAGTGAATTTTTAGAAGATCGTCTAAATACTCTGCCAGATGCCAGATTGAAGGGTTTTGTGTTGCTTTTTCAAACTCAAAGATAATTTGGTTGAAAAAATCAGCGATGTTTTTAAGTTTTATTTCAGATTTTAAGTTTTGGGTCTGATTAAGTTTTTTAAGCAGTTTTTTCTTTTTTAAAAATTCATAGAGAATTTGGCCAGCAGTCATTTTTTTGCCCAGTTGCCGAAAATCAGAGATGTTTTTGGCTAATGTTTCTATTTTTTCTATAGTTTCTTTAGTAAGTTGGAGATAGTTTTGAAAAGAGCTAATTTTGGTAAAGGTCCTAAAAACAGAAAGGTTTTGGCGTCTAATAAGGTCAAATATTTCTGCTAATTCATTAAGATCAACGCTGTAAGCCTCTGATTGGGCAAGGTTATAGTAAGCAAGCCAGTCATTATTAGAGGCAAGAGTCTTGATAAAGCTGATAAGCATAGAGATTTCCGGCTGAAAATAGATTCCGCTTTCTCCTGAAAAAATATAAGGGACTCCGTTTTTGTTAAAGGCCTTTATATAGTGTTGAGCCAAATGGTTGCTTCTTACAAGCACAGCGATTTCTTTAAGGGGTGTTCCTTTTTTTTGTGATTCTTTAATTTTTTGAACAATAAAATCAGCTTCAGCTTGGGAATGCTCAAAGTGATTAAAATGGATTGCGTTTTTAAAACCAAATTCAGCAATGAGGCGCTTATTGATTTTTGCTTTTACTTCTAATCTGTCAGGGTTATTGTGCTGTATGGTTTTGTAGGCTAAATCTAAAATTTCTTGGGCAGAGCGGTAGTTTTGGGAGAGGACTATTTTTTTGGCTTTAGGAAAATCTTTTTGAAAATTAATAATATTTGAAAGCGCTGCTCCTCTCCACCTAAAGATTGACTGGTCATCATCGCCAACCACAGTAATATTTTTATTTGCATTTACTAAAAGTTTTAGTATTTCATTTTGGAGATAGTTTGTATCTTGGAATTCATCTACCAAGATGTATTGAAACTGCTGTTGAAACTTTTTTCTAATATCAGGGTGTTCTTTGAGAAGTTTATAAGAGAGAAAAATAAGATCAGCAAAATCAAGGGCATTTTCTTGGCGCAAAAGCTCATTGTATTTTTTATAGGCTTTGGCTGCTTCCAGATGTTTTTTAAGTTTATGTTTTTCTGCTTCGGTTTTAGCTTTTTTCGCTTTGTTTTTTGCCCACTTTATATATCGTTTGGGATCAATATTCTCTTCTTTCAGGCGGGAAAAAAGTGTGGCTAATTGGTAGATGTGACTTGAGGGGTTAGTCACAGGTCTGAGGACTTTTAAAGGCAGTTCGTAAATATGTTCTCTAAGAAACATTAGTTGTTGTATTTTATCTAGCAGTTTGTAATCTGAGGAGATACCCAAAAGGGAAGAGTATTCCTTAAGGAGTCTTTCGCCAAAAGAGTGAAAGGTCATTACCCAAAGGTTGTAAGTGCCATAAGGGAGCAGGATATCCACTCTGGTTTCCATTTCTTCGGCTGCTTTTTCAGTAAAGGTAAGGGCTAAGATTTCTTCTGGTTTAGCCAACTTGTTTTTTATCAAATAAGCAATCCGTTGGGTAATAACTTTAGTTTTACCTGTACCAGCGCCGGCAATAATCAAAAGTGGTCCCTTTTTGTGAGTTACAGCTTGCTTTTGTTGGGTGTTTAAGCCATAAAGGAGTTTTTCTTTCATTGGGTTTATTTTAAAGGTTTAGGTTGAGAGAGGGCAAGGGCAGGTTTATAGTTTAAAATTCAATCCCCTTTTCTGCTTTGCCACCACAACGAAAAATGTGTTTTATGTCTTTTATTTCTGAAATAGTATCAGCACTTTTCTTAAGCCAGTCAGGGGCGTAGCGACCGGTAAAAACCAAATTAGCAGTACTGAAGGTTATAAAATTTTTTACTTCTTGCTTGGAAATCAATTTTCCTGCCAAAACAAGGTTTATTTCGTCAAGAACCAAAATGTCTACTTTGCTACCTAATTTTTTAGTTCTCTCCCAACCTTTATTTATCTCTTTTTTTAATGACACTGGTATTTTTTTGGGATCGAAAAACTCTTTAATGCCAAAAAGATAAAGTTTAACCCCTAATTTCTGCAGTATCCTGTCTTCGCCTGAAGGTCTTTTTTTTAAGAATTTAACTATTGCTGCTTTTTGGCGGTTGCCAATAGACCTAATAATTAATCCAATTGCTGAAGTGGTTTTTCCTTTACCTTTACCGGTTATTACCAGTACCCGTTTTTTCTTGTTTTTTGGCATATTAGCCGGAGCATTTAGAAAAACCGCATATCGGACACTTGAAGCACCCTTCTTGAAAAACTAGGGTGTGTCCGCATTCAGGGCAGATAGGCGCTTCTCCTATATCAGCCAAAGAAGGCTGTTTTGTTTCTGGATTCTCTTTTTTAACCAAGGCTGGAGAGTTTTTCGCCTCTTTTTTATTTTCAAAGTCTAAAGTAAGTGTTTGCTGTTTTTGGCTAAGGTGTCTTTTTAAAACATTAGCAATAGCGTCAGGTAAAGAAAGAATTAGCCCATTTTCTGTCCAAGCTGGGGAAGGGTCTCTTATGCCTTCAAGCTGTTCGACAACTTCTTTTATTCCTATTCCAGAACGAAGAGCCAAGGAGATGAGTCTGGATATTGCCTCAGTGTTGGCGTGGAAAAAACCTCCTGCTTTACCAATTTGGGTAAAGACCTCAAAGGGCTGTCCTTTTTTGTCTTCATTAATAGTAATATACATATTTCCATAAGAAGTTTTAACCTTATAGGTATAGCCTTGCATAATCTCTGGTCTTTCCTTTGGGCTTAGAGCAGGTAGTGAAGTTGTTTTTTGCTCTTCTTCCTTTTTTTTGCCAAAATCAATAACTTGTTCTTCGCGACTGCCATCGCGATAAACGGTAATGCCCTTTAAATTTAGTTTCCACGCTAAGAAATATGCCTTTTCAATGTCTTTTTGGCTGGCTTCGTTGGGAAAGTTGATTGTCTTTGAGACAGCATTGTCCACATACTTTTGAAAAGCAGCTTGCATTTTTACATGCCACTCTGGTTCTATTTCTCTGGAAGTGGCAAAGATAGTTTTGATTTTTTTAGGCACACCTTTTATACCATTAAGCATTCCTGTTTCAGATATTTTTTCCATTATTTTTTTAGAGTAAAAACCCTCTTTCTTGGCTATTTTTTCAAAAAGAGGGTTAATTTCTAAAAGCTTTTTGTTATCAAGTACGTTTTTGACATAAACAATGGCAAATAAAGGTTCGATGCCTGAAGAGGTGCCGGCGATCATAGAGATAGTGCCAGTAGGAGCAATTGTGGTTAGGGTGGCATTGCGCAGAGGTTTCTCTCTCCTTTGGTAGTAAATGCTTTTTTTGAAATTAGGGAAAGCACCCCTTTGTTTAGCTAACTTTTGCGATGCTTCTTTGGCTTTGCTTTGGATAAACTTCATTACTTTTTCACCTATTTTTAGGGCTTTGGTTGAATTATAAGGAACTCCGAGTTTTATCAACATATCAGCAAACCCCATTACTCCGAGACCGATCTTTCTGTTGGCTTTTGTTTGTTTTTCTATCTCTGGCAAGGGGAATTTGTTCATATCAATAACATTGTCCAAAAATCTTACTGCTACCCTGACTACATATTCTAATCGTTGCCAATCGATTTTTCCTTTTTTGACAAATTTGGAAAGATTAATCGAGCCGAGATTACAGCTCTCATACGGCAGAAGTGGTTGTTCGCCACAGGGGTTTGTGGATTCAATTTTTCCTATCTGAGGCGTTGGGTTTTTGGCATTGATTTTGTCAATAAAGACTACTCCCGGTTCCCCGTTTTTCCAAGCGCCATAAACTATTTTTTTAAATACTTTGCGAGCATTAAGTTTTTTAACTATTTTTTGGGTGCGAGGATCAATGAGGGCATATTTTTTGCTCTTTTCCACTTTTTCCATAAAATCATCAGTCACCGCTACAGAGATGTTAAAGTTGTTGAGAGATTGGTTCTCTTTTTTACATTCAATAAATTTCAGAATATTAGGGTGGTCGATTCTTAAGATCCCCATATTAGCACCACGTCTAGTTCCCCCTTGTTTTATTTCTTCAGTAGTAGCATTGTACATCCGCATAAAAGAAACTGGACCTGAGGCTACTCCGCCAGAGGAAGCGACCGGTGAACCTTCGGGTCGTAAACGTGAAAAGCTGAACCCCGTTCCTCCTCCAGATTTATGGATTAAAACCGCATGCTTCAGTGTCTCCATAATTGAATGCATATCATCTTCAATAGGTAGAACAAAACAGGCAGCTAACTGGCCCAATACTGTGCCTGCGCCAGTAAAAGTTGGTGAGTTGGGCAAAAACTCTAACTTAGAGAGCACCTCGGCAAAAGCTTTTTTAACTTTTTCTTTAAACCTTGCTGAGCTTTTATAGTTATCTTCTGCTTTAGCTATATGGGAGACTACGCGGTAGAACATCTCTTCAGGAGTTTCTATTGCTTCCTGTTTTTCGTTTTTGCGCAGATAGCGGTTTTTTAAAATAATTTTTGCATTTTCTTTAAGTTTCAGATTTTTGCGGATGATTTCCATTACTTCTGGGTCTAATTTCTCTGACATTTTTGTTGTTTTAGTTTTTTAATTTCTTTTTCAAATGTTTTGAGGCTGCCAAAGCCTCTGTAAACTGAAGCAAAGCGCAGATAAGCTATTTGGTCGAGACAACGGAGGTGCTCAATAATAATTTTGCCTATTTCTCGTGAGGAAATTACTTTTTCGTTTTTTTGTTTAATCTCGTCTTTAATTTTTTCTATCAAATCTTGGAACTCTTCCTCGGATACTGGTCGTTTAGTCAGAGCTTTGCGCAATCCCCTTTCTAGTTTAGATTGAGAGAATCTCTCTTTTTGCCCGTTTCTTTTTTCAACCATAATTTTCAAAGGAGCTACTTTTTCATAGGTGGTAAATCGATATTTGCATTTCAGACACTCTCTTCGGCGTCGCACTATGTAAAGACCCTGATCCCGGGTTTCTAAAACTTGGGTTTCGCTGCCGCAGCGAAGACATTTCATCTTTATCCCCACTTTTTCAGTTTCTAAATCATTTTAACTTTTTTATTAAAGCTAAAATAGACTATATTTGTGGATAACTTTATTTAAAAAAACTAAATATAAGATTTGAATCTTGTTTAAAAAACTCACCACTATATTATTAACATTTTCTTGATTGTCTTGGATTTTATTAATAGTTATCATCAAGCTTTGTTTTTGCTTTTTGAAATCTTTCTTGACACTACTAATTTTTAGCTCTAAACTTAAATTAACTTTTGGTTTTTATGAGTGATTCAGATACAAAACAAAACTTTGACTTTCCTAAGGGCCAAGAGAACGAACCTATTAATGTGGCTCGTATTAAAGTTGTGGGTGTTGGCGGAGGCGGTAATTCCGCTATTACTAGAATGGTTAATGCCCGCATAAAGGGAGTTGAGTTTGTGGCTATAAATACTGATCTACAAGCGCTTTCTACCTGTGCTGCTTCTGTTAAAGTCCAAGTTGGAAAAGAAACTACTGGTGGTTTAGGTTCTGGTGCTGATCCAGAGATCGGCCGCAAGTCTATAGAAGAAAACAAAGAAGAGGTTTATGAGGTTTTAAAGAACTCAGATATGGTTTTTGTGACCGCTGGCATGGGCGGTGGTACGGGTTCTGGCGCAGGGCCAGTAGTAGCAGCTATTGCTCGGGAGTTAGGAGCTTTGACAGTCGGTGTAGTAACTAAGCCTTTTGCTTTTGAAGGGGCAAGAAGACGGGAGGTGGCTGAGAAGGCGGTTGAAGAGCTGAAAGAAAATGTTGATACCCTTATAGTTATTCCTAATGATAAACTTCTTCAGGTAATTGATAAAAAAACTACCCTTTTAGATGCTTTTTCAGTTGTTGATGATGTTTTACGTCAAGGTATTCAAGGCATTTCAGACCTAATTGTTATTCCCGGAATTATTAATGTTGATTTTGCTGATGTAAAGACAATTATGCAGGATGCTGGTTCAGCGCTAATGGGTATCGGCAGAGCTAAAGGAGAAAATAGGGCTATTGAGGCGGCCCGCGCTGCTATTGACTCTCCTCTACTCGATCTCTCCATTGAGGGTGCTAAAGGAATTCTTTTTAATATCACTGGCGGGCCTGATATGTCGATGTATGAGATTGATGAGGCAGCAAAAACTATTACTGAAGCTGCTCATCCTGATGCTAATATTATTTTTGGGGCTATGATAGATGAAGCAATGCAGGGTGAAATAAAGATAACGGTCATTGCTACTGGTTTTGGTGATGGTCGTCCCCGCAAAAAAGAAGAAGAAGCAAAAGAAGGTTTTACTCTTACCTCTTTAGCTGAGATTTCAGAAACAGAGGAAGAAAAAGAGGAGAAAAAACCTTCGCCTTTAATTAAAAAACCAGAGTTAATACAAGAAAAAGAAGAGGATAGTTCAGATAAAGAAAGCGATGATATTGAGGTTCCAGCTTTTATTAGAAGGAAATTGAAATAATAGCTAAGTTTTTTCTTTTTTTAGATATTTTTTAGGGCCTTAGTGTTTTAAATAGTTCTTTTATCTTTTCTCCTATATTGCCAAAAAGTTTAAACCCTTCTGCGGAGTGGGCAGAAGGATGATGCTTAGCCCAGAAAAGAAGGCTTAGGGCGGCGGCAAAAGCAGGATCTTCCACTTTGTCGGTTAGTCCTCCTATCATCATTTGGCATTTTCCTAAAGTAGAAGGAAGTTTTAAGACCTCTTTAGAGAGTTCGGTTAGTCCTTTGAGCTGAGAGGTGCCGCCAGTAAAAACTGCTCCAGCTGGCAGTTTGGCATCTTTTTTAATTCTTTTTAGCTCTTTACGTACAGCTTCTAATATCTCACTTAATCTGGCTTTTATAATTTCAGCTAAAAACTTTTTGTTGGTGTCTGTTTTTTCTTCTGGATCAATTTGGGAAAGATCTACTGTTTGGGTTTCAGAAATCTCTTCTGGCAAGGCAGATCCATACTTGATTTTCACCTGTTCAGCAATCTCTAAAGATGTTTTAAGGCCAATAGCAATGTCATTGGTTATCAAATTACCTCCCATTGGGATAACTGCTGAATGAATTATGGTGCCTTCTTCATAGACTACTAATTGCGTAGTGGCCGCGCCGATATCTATCAAGACTACCCCGATTTCCCTTTGTTTAGAATCTAAAAAAACTTCACTTTCCGCTAAGGCTGAAAAGACCGGCTCTTTGATACTAAGACCTGTTTGAAAGACGCTTTTTTCCAGATTTCTCAAGGCAGGGGTAGCGGCAGTAATAATGTGGGTCTCTGCTTCCAGTCTTATGCCTGTCATCCCTACCGGATCCTTAATACCTCCTTGTCCGTCTAAGGTAAAGGTTTGGGGGATCACATGGAGTATTTCGCGATTAGTAGGTTGGGCAATAGCTTGAGCTGCCTCAATAACTCTATCTCTATCCTCAGGGGTTATCTCTCCATCAGATCTGGAGACAGCAATTACACCCTTAGAGGTTTGTGATTCAATATGGGCTCCGCCAATAGCTAAAAAAACACTATCAGTTTTAATGCCTGACATTCTTTCTGCTTGTTCTAAAGCTTCGGATATAGAGGAGATGGTGGCTTCTAAATCAACTACCACACCTTTTCTTAAAGAGTGGACTGGAGCATAACCAATACCAACAACATCAATTTGGGCAGTATCAGGTGAAGTTTTACCAATTAGGGTTGCAACCTTGCTTGTGCCTACATCTAAAGTTGTAATAACATCTCGCTTATCCATTGTTTTTATGTTAACAGAAAAAAGGAACTAAATTAAGGTTAGAATTTTGGGGATAAAGATTATGCTTCCTCCTATCAGGGAGACTATAGAAGCAACCAGAACAACACCGGCAAATAGATCTTTGATAAAACGCACTTTACCGTTGTGTTCTTTACAGACTAAATCCAAAATTTTTTCTATAGCGGTATTTATCATTTCTGTAATAATAACTACCCCGATAATTAATGTTAAAAATAGCCACTCCGAAAGAGAAACTTTGAGGACAAAAGCTAAAATTATTGCCAATAGCGCAAACAAAGAGTGAATCTTTAAATTTCGTTCACTTTGCCAACCTTCACTTACTCCCCGAAAAGCGCAAGCAAAGCTTTTTTTTAATGAAGGCTTTTCTTCAACTTTTCCCATAAACCATTGTATTTTTCCATCTCTCTATGGGAGAGTCCCAAGAGATGTAATAATCCGTGCCAAAGATAAAAATAAATTTTCCTTGAATGTGAGTTAGTTTTTGGAAAGGAAAGAAAAATATCACCCAAAACTATTCTTTCATTTATTTTTTTCTTTTTCAAAGGTTCGTCTTGTGGAAAGCTCAAAACCGTTTTAGTGCAGGGTTTTTTTCTGAATTTTTTATTTAAATAGGTAATTTCTTTTTCATTAACAAAAAAAACACTCAAATAGACTGCTTTTGCTTCGGGCAAAAAATAGAAAAGGATTTTTTTTATCAGTATTCTTATTTTTTTCCTATCAATTTTTTTAGGAGCATTGATAAGATCTAAATAGATTTTTGCAGTTTGCCTTTTCACTTTAAACCTAATTTCTGTTTGACAATCGCCGCCACTTCTGAGCCGTCAGCTTTGCCTTTGAGCTGCGGCATTACCTTGCTCATCACCTTGCCAAAATCACTTGCTTGAGCATTGAGTTCTTGAATAGTTTTTTCTACAATTTCTGCTATTTTTTCTACTGACATTTTTTCAGGAAGGAATTGATTAAGGATGCTTATTTCCTTTTCTTCTTTTTCTGCTAATTCTGGACGTTTGCCTTTTTTATAAAGTTCAATTGACTCTTTCCTTTTTTTTATTTCTTTAAGAATAATTTCGCCAATTTCGGTGTCGTCAAGTTCACCGCCTTTATCAATTTCAGCGTTTTTAAGAGCTGAAAGGGTTTGACGCAAAGTTAAAACTGCTATTTGATCTTTAGATTTTAAGGCTTTTTTAAGCGCTTCTTGGATTTTTTCTTTCATTTTTCTTTTTAGTAGCCGCGAAGTTCTTTTTGTCGTTCTTGTTGGAGTCTTAATCGGCGTAAAGTATTTTCTTTGCGAGCTCTTTTATTAGGTTCTTTCTGGCGGAACATTCTTTCTTTTGCCAAAGTCAAAACCCCCTCTTCTTGGATGGAACGAAGAAAGCGGCGTAAAAGCTGCTCTGAATTTTCTTGGCTGTTCTTTTTCACTTTGTTTTGTTTTTAGTTGTTTGCCAGAGAAATTATAAAAAAAACTTTTTTAAAAAGCAAGTCTTTGTTTGGTTTATTGGTATGGAGTTTCTGAATGTAGTTAAGGGGTGTGTTTGACTTTCTCCTCGCCTAGTATATGGAGATGGAGATGGGGGATGATTTGGCCTCCATCTTTGCCGGTATTGATTACTATTTTAAACCCTGAGTCAGCAATGTTTGTTTTTTTAACAATAGTTTTGATAGCAGCAAAGAGTTTTTTGATTAGTTCAATATCTGATTCGTTGAGAGAAGCAACGTGTTTTTTAGGAACTACTAATATGTGTATTTTAGCTTTAGGGTTAATGTCGTCAAAAGCAATAATCTCTTTGTCTTCATAGCGTATTTTAGCTGGGATTTTATGCTTGCCTATTTGGCAAAAAATGCATTCTTTCATAAGGTTTATTATTTTTTCTTATGGTAGCAATTTTTTCTCATTTTTCCAATTATTGTTGTTTTATTTTTGTGCCAATAGTTTGAGTAGTTTTAAAATCCCCACTTTTTTATCAAACCGTATTTTTAGTTCTAAATTAGTTTGTTTGGTTCCCAAATACACCTAATTTTTATTTTTCTTTTTAAATACTTTTAATCAGCAATAAGCAGGCAAAATTTGATATTTATCTTATTCCCCACTTTCTATTGACATATTAATAATTGTTTGTTAACTTGATTATTGTGCCCTATGGCACTTTTTTATTTTGGCTCAATTGAGCCTAAAACAAACAAAAAGGAATATTGGTTTACTTCTGCCGTTTTAGTGCTTTTGGCAGGGTTTTTTAGTTTAGGAATTACTTTTGCGCCCAAAAATATA
>JAGGWG010000013.1 GCA_021157605.1 bacterium
CTAATTCTTTCATAATAGTTTTTTCCAATAACTGGATAGCTGAATGGGCAATGGGCAGATTTTTGTCTCTCACTTTTTTTACTTGTTTGTATGTTTCTGGATAAAGATATTTGAAAGCCATATCTTCCAGTTCTCCCCCTAATTTTCCCATTTCTATTTTTTTCGCTAAAGGAGCATAAATTAAAAGAGTTTCTTGCGCTTTGCGTTTTTGTTTTTCAGCAGGAAAAACATCTAGTGTTTTGAGATTGTCTTTACGATCAAGCAAACGGATAAAAATTACCCTGATATCTTTAATAGAGCTTAAAATCAATTTTTGCAGACGCAAAATATTTTTTCTTTCATTTTCCGAGCCAGCGAAATTTAATCTTGCTTTGGTTTGAATTCTTCCAATAACTGAGACTCCATCTACTAAATTGGCTACCTCTTTGCCAAACTCTTGTTTTATTCTTTCTAAACTAATTTTGGTGTCTTCGCAGACATCATGCAAAAGCCCTGCAGCTATAACTTCTTTTTCCATCTTGTAATCAGCTAAATACTTAGCCACTCTTAGGGGATGATTAAAGTACAGTTCTCCTGAGGTTCTTTTCTGGTTTTGGTGTGCTTTTTGGGCAAACAGAAAAGCTTTTTTGACAAACCCCTTGTCTTTTTTAGACATGTAAGACAGCTTTTGCCAAAAAGAGGTCTTCATTTAATCTTTCAGATTCTTTGTTTACTTTTTCTTTTAAGATTAAGGGTAAGGTGCTTTTTATTTGAAGAAAGGGTTGTTTTTATCTTATCACCTTCTTTTATTTCCCCAAAAAGAAGCTTTTCTGAAACTCTATCTTCAATCTCCCGCATAATTAAACGCCTAATAGGTCTTGCTCCCAGATGGGGATCAAAACCTTTTTTCGCCAAAAAACGAAGAGTAGAACTATCTGCTTCCAAAAAGATTTTCTTTTGCTTTAGTCTTTGTTGAAGTTCTTTGAGTTGGATCTTTACTATCTCTTTAACATCTGCTACGGATAAAGGGTTAAAAATTATAATTTTATCTAAACGGTTTAAAAACTCTGGAGGAAAAAAACTTTTGACCTCCTTTATTATTTTCTTTTTGGCGCTTGTAAACCTTTTTAAAAAACCTTGTTTATCTCCTTGTTTTTGAACAAGACGGAAACCGATCTCTGCTTCCTGATTTAACTCCTTTACCCCTAAGTTAGAAGTCATAATAATCACTGTATTTTTAAAACTCACTTTGCGACCCTGAGCATCAGTAAGGTAGCCATCTTCTAAAACCTGAAGTAGCATATTAAAAACTTCTGAGTGGGCTTTTTCTATTTCGTCAAAAAGAATAACTGAATATGGTTTCCGCCTGACCTGTTCAGTCAGTTTACCACCTTCTTCATAACCAACATATCCGGGAGGTGCTCCTACTAAGCGGGAAACATTGTGTTTTTCCATAAACTCAGACATATCAATTTTTATTAGGGCGTCTTTAGAGCCAAAAAGAACTTCAGCCAACACTTTGGCTGTTTCGGTTTTGCCTACTCCTGTAGGACCCAAAAAGATAAAAGAACCAATAGGCCTGTCTTCTGCCCTGACACCAGCAGAGGAACGCTTTATGGCTCGCGCTACCTCATATATAGCTTGATCTTGACCAATTATTTTACTTTTCATTCTCTCCTCTAAACGTTGATATTTTTTCCTTTCTTCAATAGCCAACTCGCCTACAGGAATCCCTGTCCATTGAGAAACCACCACCGCAATATCTTTACGTGTTATTCGTCCCAATATCTTTTTGCTTGTTGCTCCTTTTTTGAAATCTTCGATCTCCTTCTTGAGTTTCTCTTCTTTATCTTTAAAGAGAGCTGCCTTTTCAAAATCCTGTCTGTTTACTGCTTTTTCTTTTTGTTTTACCACTTTTTCAAGCTGTTTTTCTAGGCGGGCAATTTTTCGTGAAGGGATATCGGTCTGCACTTTCACCCCTTTAGCTGAAGCTGCTTCGTCAATGAGATCAATGGCTTTATCTGGGAAAAAGCGATCATGGATGTACTTTTGGCTAAACTCTACCGCTGACTTAAGTGCGTCTTGGGTTATTTTTACCCGGTGAAACTTTTCATAGTAGTCTTTGATACCTTTAAGTATATCTAAAGTCTCAGCCGGAGTTGGCTCTCCTATTAAAACCGGCTGCAGTCTTCTTTCAAAAGCAGAATCCTTTTCAATGTGTTTCCGGTATTCGTCCAAAGTGGTTGCACCAATAAGACGAAGCTCACCTCTGGCTAAAGGCGGCTTAATAATGTTAGCCGCATCTATTGATCCTTCAGCTGCTCCTGCACCTACAACAGTGTGTATTTCGTCAATAAAGAGAATAACATCTTTATCTCTCTTTATCTCTTCAACGATTTTTTTAATCCTTTTTTCAAACTCTCCTCTGTATTTTGTACCTGCTACTAAAAGACCAAGATCAAGGGCTAACACTCTTTTATTAGCTAAGCTAAAAGGCACCTGCCCTAAAGTAATTTTTTGTGCCAGACCTTCAACAATAGCTGTTTTACCTACGCCCGGTTCGCCAATAAGCACAGGGTTGTTCTTTTTGCGGCGGTTTAAAATTTGGATTACTCTTTGGATCTCTTTTTCGCGGCCAATAACAGGATCTATTTCACCTTTTTTTGCTTTTTTTGTTAAATCAGTGGCAAACAGGTCTAAAGTCGGGGTTTTGGATTTTGTTTTTGCTCTTTTAGGTGATCCTTGAGAGAAAAAACTGGGAAAAGGAAAATCTAAAAAACCAAACTCACCTGAATCCAAAAAACCACCCCTTTCTTCTTCAGGGATATTAGTGTCTTTAAAATTCTTTTCTTCTTCTAATCTTTGAAACAACATTCTTTTTAATTTTTCTAAATCTACCCCTATTTTACGCAAGAGCAAATTAGCAGAAAACTGGCGGTTTTGTAATGTAGCTAAAAGTAAATGTATAGTAGATATTTCTCCTGAACGAGACTGAAAAGCCAAAGTAAAGCTCTGCTTTAAAATTTCTTTTATTTCCTGCGAAGGCAAACCTTTTTTCTCTTCTTTTTTGGGGCTAAATTGAAAAACACTATTTAAGGCTGACAAAGAAATGCCTAATTCATCCAAAACAACATAAGCTTTAGATTCTTTCATTGTCGCGATCGCTAAAAGTAAATGATTAGAACCCAATTGTTCTTTTAGTGAATGAGCAATCCTTTCAGATTTAAATAAAGCTTCTTTAGCTTCTTTAGAAAAACGAGAAGCAAAATCTTCCATAGCTTTACAAATATACCATCTTTGTCAAGCAAAAACAAGGTGTCTTGGAAGCAAAGTTTAAGTTTTCCACTTATTAACTTATTGGTTCGTAATTATCTGCTATAATAGAATAAATAACAAAACAAACTAAAAACACTATGCGAAGAGTTTTATTTCTTTTCTTATTATTAGGGTTAATCTTCTTTTTTTCTCCTTTGCCGACAAAAGCTGCTGTTGGCGAACTTGACCAAGCAAATGAAGTAGATGCTTCAGATAACTCTATTGCTATCCGCTCCCACCAAGAAATCTGCCAAACTTTCATCCCTACTCTTAATCGACTTAATCAAGTTGGTTTTTTTGTTGAAAAAGCCACCTTAGGCGAACTGATAAATGTAATTGTAAAAGATCTTACTGCTAATGAAACAATTACCACTACTACAGCCACTATTGATACAACTGATGGCTGGAATGTGGCTCCTTTTACAGCTAAAAAAGTTTATCCTGACCACCTGTATTCTCTTTGTTTAAACACAAACTCATTCACCACAGAATGGTCCTACAAAGACTACAATAGCTATACTAAAGGCAATGCTGTTATTGATTCTAGTGCAGATTTAAATAAAGATTTTGGCTTTTTGACATTTGGTTTTAACGAAAATGAAGAAAATCCTCCTGCTGATGAAAACCAAAACCAAAACACTAATAATACTCCTGACACATCAACTGAAAGTTCAGAAATATCCGCCCCTTCAAACTTTCAAGCTCAGGATGTGCCTAATGACCAAGGAAAAGCAATTAAACTCACCTGGCAAGCTCCTGACGGAGAGATAGACGGCTACAATATCTATCGCCGCCAATCATCAGATGAAGAGTTTAAAAAGATCGGTTCAACTAAAAACAATGTTTTGGTTTATATTGACGAAAGCGTCTCTCCTAATACAGAGTATGAATACCAAATTACTGCTTACAAGGGAGAAAAAGAGTCTTCTGCTTCCAGCACAGCCAAAGCTAAAGCTATTGACAACCTTGCTCCGCAAAAACCCAAAAGCTTAGAAGTAAAAGTCAACCAAGACGGCAATTTGCTTGAGCTCAGTTGGGAAGCAAATACAGAAGAAGATTTAGCCGCTTATATTCTCACCATAGAAAATAAAGAAGGAAAAATTCTGTTTTTAGAGGAAATTAACAAAGATAAAACTACCTACAAAACAGATAAACTTGATCTTTCTCAGGAATATGTTTTCAAATTACAGGCTAAAGACAGCTCAGGTAATGTATCTGGAGCCAATAAGTTTGAGTATCAGCCGGGCTTAAAATTAGCGCAGATTGAAGAAGAAAAACAAGCTGCAGACAATCGCCTAAAAACTTACTTAGGCATCATTTTTGCCTTGTTGGCAATTGCTGGCTCTGTTTCTATTGTAGTTTACAATCGCCGCAAAAAAAGAAAAAACAAAATAGAGATAAAAACTAAGTAAGCATTATGGTGCCCCCAAAGTTTTTTACTGATCCAAGTCCAGAGGAAAACAAAAGCAAAGAAGAGTTAAGCTTTGCAGAAAGACCAGAAACAGCTCCATTTCCCGGAATGCTTCCTTATGACTTTGTAGAAATTAACCCTCGCACTCCTCCTGAAGAAGTTGATTATGACTTGGGTATTGAGATAACTGAACCAAAACTTCTAAAAGAAGGGGTGCCAAATTTGGACCACCATGGTCCAGGCACTGATACAGAAACTCCTTCTGCTTGCGAACAGGCATTAAATGCAGAACTCCCACCTGAAAAAGCAAAAATAGCTACTGTGCGCCTAGATCCAGACTCCTTAACTGCAATGGCTGTTTTGGCGATCAGGAAAAAAGGAGACGAAGTTTTGCTTAACCGTGAATTAGTGCATTTAGTAAGCCGCCTAGATCGTTTAGGACTTCGGGAACTACAAAATATTACTGATACTGATGAAGAAATTTACTTAGCTCTTTCCTCAATTGCTTTTGACAGAGACATGGATACAGATAAAAAAGTTGAGCTGGCTGTAGATATTTTACAAGGAAGATATGATCCAAAAGAAGTGAAACAAAGAGCAGAAAAAGTAAAAGAGGAAAAACAAAAAGCGCGAGAAGCAAGTGAAATAATGGAAATCGTTCCCCAAAAATTAGTAGTAGTTATCTCTAAAGATCGTTTTGCTACCCAGTTAGGTTATGAATATGCTCCTGTAGTGATTGCCTTTAATCCAGAAATGCCTGTTTTAGGGCGGGGGGAAGATGGCAAATTGTCTCCCACAGGCGAAACTTATAAAAAATTTACTGTTTGCAAATACGATGAACACGTGCCAGCTGATCTAGAAGGCGCTTTAAAAGAACTTCAACAAGCAGAAGAAAACAAAGCTAAAGAACAAAGCCTTGAACTAAAAGGAAACTGGGGTGGAAGAAACACTATTTTTGGTTCGCCTCAAAACAGGAGTTCACTTTTAAGTTTGGGAGAAGTAATAGATATCGTTAAAAAACACCTTTCTTAAATCTATAATTATTCTTTTTCTTCTTTTTTGGCTTTGCTTTTTTCTTCCTCTGCTTCTTTCTCTTTCTTTTTTTCTTCAGCTTCCTTATCTTTTTTCTTGTTCTTTTTTGCTTTTTCTTTATCCTGTAAAGCAAAAACATCGATTTCATAACCGGTTAATTTGGAAGCTAAACGCACATTTCTCCCTTGTTTGCCAATAGCCAAGGAAAGCTGATCCGGCTCAACCAAAACCTCTGCCTGTTTTTTCTTTTTATCAACCTTAATCTCCTTAACTTTAGCTGGAGATAAGGCATTGGTAATGAACTTTTTGGGATCTTTGTCCCAAAGAATAATATCTATCTTTTCCTCACCGCCAATTTCATTAAGAACTGTTTGTACTCTGGTGCCTCGTTGACCTACGCAAGAACCAACTGGATCCACGCTCTCTTCAGAGGCTTTAACCGCTATTTTGGTTCTAAAGCCAGCTTCCCGGACAACCTTTTTAATCTGAACTACACCTGAAGAAATTTCAGGCACTTCTGTCCTGAATAAAGCCTCTACTAAATACTCTGAGGCTCTGGAAACTATAATTGAGGGTCCTTTTTGAGTTATCTCCACTGATAAAACCACTACTCTTATTCTTTTACCCGGATAATACTCTTCAGTAGGATTTTGCTCTTGGGGCGGCAAGAGAGCAATAGCTTTACCAAGATCTACTAATACATTTTTGCCTTCTACCTGTTGAACTACACTATAAATAACTTTACCTACTTTATCTTTATACTCATTGTAAGCTTCTGATTTTTCTACCTCACGAATCTTTTGGATAATCACCTGCTTGGCTGTCTGGGCGGCAATACGGCCAAATCTATCCTTATAAGGCAAAACCTTCTTGATTTCATCACCAATTTTGGCGTCTTTTTTGATTTTTTTTGCCTCTTTAAGATCAATCTGCCTTTCAGGAAATTTCACTTCATCTACCACTTCAAAAACTTGGTAAAATTTTGGTTTTAGAGTCTTTTGGTCTAACTCTACCTCTGCTTTGGCTTCTCCAGAAAGATACTCTTTGCGATAAGCAGCTGCTAAGGCTGCTTCCACCACTTCAAAAACCCTATCTTCAGGCAAATCTCTTTCAGCACAAATTTGCTTGATAGCGGCTAAAAACTCAGATGTTTCAATTTTAACCATAGCTGATTTTACTTTTAAAAATGGCTGGCTTGCGCCAACCTCTGTTTTAAGATATCAGAGAACTAAAAAGTTGTCAAATAAAAATATAAACCCTAAATTTTTTAAGCTGAATCTTTAAACACTAGCCAAGGAAAAACAAAAACAGCAATCCAGATTCGCTTAAGGCGTTTTTTAGGTTCAAGTATCAATCGCCAAAACCACTCTAATCCTAAACTGCGCATAATCTTTGGTGCCCTTCTAATTTTGCCGGCTACAAAATCAAAAGTCCCCCCTACGCCGATTGCTACCAAAGGTTTAGGCAAGTTTTTGAGGTTATAAGCGATCCATTTCTCTTGCTTGGGAGAGCCAAAAGCAACAAACAGCAGTTGGGGTTGAGTGATTTGGATTTTTTTAACTAGGTGGGGAGTTTTTAATTTCTCAATCACCCCTCCGCTAGTTGCTTCTACAACCTTCAATTGCGGAAACCTAATTTTTATTTTTTGAGCAGTGAGTTTAGCCACCCCTCGTCCTCCCCCCAAAAGAAAAACTCGCCATTTTTTTCTTTCTGCTAAAGTCAAAAGATCCCAAAAAATATCTGAACCAGATATTTTTTCTGGGAAAACATTAAAAATCTTCTGCCAAAAGGGAACCAAAATTAAAGAAAATAAGAACCAAAACATCCGCCTAAAATGTCCCAAATAACCCCTTGCCTTCCTCGTTTTTTCTTTAAAATATCCGGCCCAAAGAACCCCTACTCCATCGGGAACATTAAAGGTTTGTTGTAAAATTTTAAAAAACTCCCTGTCTTTTTGGGCTTCTACTAAAAATTCAGGATTTACTGTGGATGCCTGCAGTTGCTGGTTTTGAGAGATAGTGAATCTTACCTTTTTAAGGAAATTTTTTTTAGAAACCTTAAAAACAGGTACTTTTAAAATACTCATTTTATTTTTAATCTTTGCTTTCACTTCTTCTTTTCCTGATTTATCTGTCTTTTTCATAACCTAATTTTTATATTCCAACATTCTTAAGAACATTGGAATGTTTTTGTACTGACTACTTTTTCTTTTTTATCAGTTTTTTAATTTTTTGTTTTTGGTTAATTTTCACAATTTTTAAAAGACGCTTTTTAAAATGGGAAAAATCAAATTTTTCTGCTTGCTGACGCAGAACTTGAGGCGAAAAACTCTCTTTTCTGCTTAAAAACTCATCAATTGCTTTTATTAATGCTTTTTCTGTTTGTTCATTAAAAAACACACCTGTCTGCTCTGTAATTGTTTCTAAAACCCCGCCTTTATTATAAGCAATAACAGGCGTTCCTGAGGCTAGTGCTTCAAGAGGAACCAAGCCAAAATCCTCTATTTGAGGAAAGATCACTGCCAGAGCCTGAGCATAAAGTTTTCTCAACTCTTTTTCAGAAACAAAACCTAAAAATTCGATGTTTTTGGCGCCCTGAGCCATTTTTTTAAGCCTTTTTAGCTCCTGCCCTTTACCAACAATTTTGAGTTTTAGATTTTTATTTTTAAAAGCCCTGACTACTAAATCAACTTTTTTATAAGGAGATAGACGGGATACCACTAAAAAATAATCCTTTTTACAAATTCCCACTTTATACTTTTTTACCCTGATAGAAGGATACAAAACATTGGCTTTTCTCTGGTAGTATTTTTCTATCCGCTTTTTAATATTTTTTGAATTAGCCAAAACTACATCTGGTCTTTGTGCCGCCAAATAATCCCAACGCCTTTGAAAACAAAAAATAGTTCGCAGTAAAGCCAATGAGAATCTCTTTGAGGTGTGTTCTTTTAAATAGGGGTGAGTATAGTCCCAAAGATAGCGTGTAGGTGAGTGAATATAACTTAAATGCAGAGTGTGGGTAGAAGTCAAGGTCCCCTTAGCATAAGAGTTGCAGTTAGAAATCACTAAATCGTAATTGTCTAAATTAAAACTCTCCACTGCATAAGGCGCCCAAAGTCTTACCAAAGGAGTAAAAAACTGAACTTTTTTAAGATTGGAAACAAAAAGGCGGTGCCTTAAAAGACGTTTTTGCACCCATACAGGCAATTTTTTGGAAGAATAAGTTAAAACATAAAGGTCAGCTTGGGGAAAAACGTCTAAAATATCCATTAGCACCCTTTCTGCTCCTCCAAAAGCAGTCAGATATTCATGGACTACTGCAACTCTCATTGCTCTATGTTAGTTTGTGCCCAAGCTAAACTCAAACCTAAATAAATAGCTAAGACACCATCAGCTAAAGTATGTAAAAAGAAAGAGCTGACCAACAAGGAAAGAAAAAGACAAAACACTGCTTTAGTTTTTAAGCTTTGTTTCTGCCAAAATTCCCAAAGCAAAACTAAAACTGGTAAAAGAAAGAAAACCAACCCCAACCATCCTGTTTCCAACCCGATCTGCAAATAGTAGTTTTCAGATATAAAAGCATTTTTTAGCCACTGGGAAGCCGGTCCTACTTTGCCTAAACCAATACCCCAAGGTGTTGACAAAAAACTATGCCAAGCATCCCTTAAAGAAACCCAATGCCAAGCAGAAGAAGAAGGACGGATAAATATCTCATAAAAACGTGCCTTAAAAACATAAGCCAATACGGCTAAAACACCAATACCAAAGCCTAAAATACCTGCTTTTAATTTAATGTTAGTCCGAGCAATCAAAAAAACAAACAAAGACAAACCAATTATTCCCCCTAGCCAAGCTGATCGGGAAAAAGTAAGGCCCAAAACCAACAAGGAAAGAGAAGCCGCCACCCAATTAAGATATTTGGACCTTGTCCCACCTCCCAAAGCTAAAAACAGAACTATCAGACAAAAACTTGCTAATTGATTAGGTCCAGCAAAAAATGACTGTACCCGCGCAATATTAGAATTCCCTAACCAATGAATAGCTGGCAAAGGCAAAGAAGCGTCAAAGTTTGACATTGCTTCACGAATGTACCCAAATTGACAAAGGAAATCTTTAGGCAAAACAAAAAACTGCAACACGGCAAAAGCAAAAACCAAAATAGCGGTAATAAAAATGGTTTTTACACCTCGTTCCTTTTCCGCAGGGAAAAAAGTGAAAAAAAGACGAAAAACAAAGTAGTAAAAGTAAAAGAAAAAATTATAACGCAAACCAAAAAGAGCCTCCCTAAAAGAAGAATGGTGAGCAAAAGCTATCACCAAAAGAAAAATAAGATAGGCGCCTATCAATACATCTGATAAAAGAAATTTTACTTTTTTGCCCCTAAAAAGCCAATACCAAAGAAGAGAAAAAAAGATACCCAAAACCAACCCCTCTTTGAGTAAACGAACAGGCTCCATATCTTGGGAGCTGACTCCTAATAAAAAACCGAGATAGGTTATTAAAAAAGCATAAAAAGGAATAAATATTAAAAGCAAATAGAAGGCTTGACGACGAAAGAGGAAACCGAAAACAACACTTAATCCTAAAACACTCCAGCTAATTACTTGCCACATCTCTTTTTTTATTTAAGCCACAAGACTTTTTCCTTAAAATCATCTAAACGTTCTAAAGCCATCAAAGTTCCTTTAGCTACTGAATAAAGAGGATTTTCAGCTACCTGACAAGGAATCCCGGTAATTTTTGAAAGCAGCTCGTCTGCTCGTCTCAACATTGATCCTCCCCCAGTCATCACCATACCTTTGTCAATAACATCAGCAGACAACTCTGGAGGGGTTTTTTGTAAAACTGATTTTACTGTTTGAATTATTTGCTGCCAAACTTCTTCTACAGCAGCAGCCACATCGTTTGATCCTACCACAATAGTTTCTGGCAAATTAGAAACAGCATTTGATCCTGATATCTCCATTGTTTTTTCTTTGCGTAAAGGAAGGGCGGCCCCAATTTTCATCTTCATTCTCTCTGCAGTTTTAGGCCCAATAATCAACTTATATTTCTTTCTAACATAGTTAACAATAGCTTCATCTATCTTTTCTCCCCCAATTCTCACACTTTCTGCCACCACAATATCACCTAAAGAAATAACCGCTACTTCAGTTGTGCCACCCCCAATATCAATAATAAGGTGACCCGAAGGTACACCTATGGGAATTTCAGCACCTAAAGCTGCGGCTACCGGTTCCTTAATAACATAAGCCTGTTTCGCGCCCGCTGAAATAGCCGCATCAATTACTGCCCGCCTTTCAGTAGAGGTGATCCCGGCCGGAACAGCAATCATCACTTCAGGCCTAACAAAAGAGAAAAAACCGGCAATTTTATCAAAAAAATAACGCAACATCCCTTCAGTAGTCTTATAACTAGCTATAACACCATCTCTAATAGGGTTAACAGCTATGATAGATTCAGGGGTTTTGCCCAACATATCTTCAGCTGCCTTACCTACTGCTAAAATCTTTTCCGTATCCGCTGAAACCGCTACCACAGAGGGTTCATTAATAACTACGCCTTTCCCCGGGACAGCAATTAAAGTGCTCCAAGTTCCTAAGTCAATAGCCAAGCGTTTAGCAATCATTTTCTTTCTTATTTTTTCTTCCTGCTTTCACCAACAAAACCTTACAGCTAAAATAACTCAAAAACAAACTCTTTGCAATCTTGTCGGATAATATATTTTAACTTATAATTAACCTTGCTTTAATGAGTGATCACGAAACTGCCAAAAATTCTTTTTTAAAAAAACTCCTCTTGTTTTGGATTGTTTTTGTTCTGCTTGCTTCAGTTTTAGGCACATTGCTAGTGCTCTATTCTCTTGGTTATAGATATGACTTTAAAAATAAAAAAATAGTTTTAGTTAGCGTGGCTTATATCAACTCCAGACCCCAAGGAGCAGAAATTTATTTGGAAGGAAAAAAGATAGGAGAAACAAAATTAACTCTTCCTGGCATTACCCCGGGAAATTATCATTTCTCCCTAAAAAAAGATGAGTTTTACGAGTGGTCAGCCAACATCAATATAGAGCCGTATTCTCTAATTGAGATTTCACCAGCGCTTTTTTACCAGAAACCTGAAACAACCACTTCAGTAAAATTTGACAAGCTTTTGGCTACTAAAAAAAGCAAGATCCTTTATCAAAAGAAAAACGCTATTTTTCTGCAGGATATAAACTCTGAAGCAACAGCTGAGAAAATCACTTTTTTAAAAGGTAATAAGGTTGTTTTCTCGTCCTCCTCTGACTATTTGGTAAATGAAACAGAAAAAGAGTGGATCATGTTTAATGGCAGCAAAAAAAGCATCATCTCTAAACCAAAGACAACAATTAAAAAATGGTTAATCTCCAATAAAGGAGAAATTTATTTCTTAAACCAAAAAAACGAGCTCTGGTTGGCAAAAGAACAAAAAACAGAAAAACTTTATTCAGATATTAAAGATTTTGACCTTAAACAAAATAAACTTTGGGTTATAACAAAAAAAGGAAAGTTTTTGCTTAAAGGCTTAACCACAGAAGCATTAGCAGAAAAAACCCTTTCTGTTACCAATGATTCTCTAGCCCCAATAGAGATAGCTTCTTTATCTTTTTGTAATTTTGAAAACATCTCCCAAACTGTATGTTTGTATAATCAGAAAGGCTATTTTGTTCTGCAAAACAAAAAACTTTATTGGTTGGGAAAGGATATAAAAAGTTTAACTGAAAAAGATAATTTGCTTGCTTGGCTTAATGCTGAAGGAGATATTTATATTTTTAAAAATGAACAAACCCAATTTATCAATCGCTATTTTGATGCCCCGCTTCAGATTAACTTTTTCTCTCCCGAACACTTAATTCTTCAGTATGCTCACTCAATCAAGATATTAGAGCTAGAGACTAAGCAGGAATTTAAAGTTTTTTCCAACTCCCAAAAAATTGTCCAAACAGAAGCCAGCAGTGAGAAAGAGATATTAATCATTACCAATAACTCTGCCATTAAAAGCAAAATTACCGAGGCTAGTTCTCTATGGCAAAAAGTTTTGCAAACTTTTAGAAAATAGGAGGCAAAAGATCAGGAGTGGGTCTAAGTTCGGGTTGGGGTTTGGGTTTTTCTTTTTCTAAAGAAGGCGAAATCTGTTTAGCTCTAACAATCAAACGTTTAAGATTTGTACCTACAGGCACGCAAGTCATTAAAGTAAGCGCTGGATAAGATAATTTGTCCATTACCCACGTATCTTTGGGCCAAACTACTAATTTTTCTGTTGTCTCATAAGTATAAAGCCTGTTTTGAAAAGTGAGGTAAATCTGATCTTTAATATCTATATTGGGCAAAAGAGCAAAAATAGTCTTATATTTTCCTTTTGACCACCAATAATAGGAAGAGTGACCAGTAATAAAAATATTGCCATCAGTTCCCGGCAAGCCGGTTCCAGCCAAATGCACAACCCCATTTTCTAAAGCAGAAAGAGCGTTTGCCTCTTCCACTTCCCAAATTACAGGGGCTTTTATACCTAATTTAGGGATATAAAGAAAGTTATTCTCCAATTGAATCTCGTTGTTGTCTGATCTATCTTTTTCCAATCTTTGAATTTCTTCTGGAGATTTCTGAGGACTTAGTATATAACCTAAATTATTCTGCAGATTTACTGGCATAACCTGATAACTTTCAGGCCAAGGTTTGTTTTGGAATTTGGAAATATACCAATACCTGACTTTATGAAAAAGCGCTGGAGCATTAACAACCAGATAAACAAAAATAAAAACAAGAACAAAAATAAAAACGATTTTAAAAAAACTAAATTTAGGCCACTTCATTGTTTATAGTGTAGCGAAAAGAAGAATAAGAAAAAAGAGGCTTGCTTTATAAACTTAAAACTAACCAGAAATTCCCATCTCTTTCTTTGTCTTTTCAAAACACTTTCGGCAAACCGGGCGATACTTATAAGTTCCGTTTTCAGGAACAATAGAAGGCAAACCGCTAAAAATTGGCTTTTTACCTTTTAATATTTGGGTAAAAACAGCTTCCGGTTTTTTGCAAATTTCGCAAACAGATTTTTTCAGTTTTATTTCACTAGGCCCCAATTCCAAAAGTTTTTGCACTACTGGAAAGAGGCGACCGCGGTAATCTTTGTCTAAACCAGAAACCCAAACTTTTATCCCTGAATTTAACATCTCTGCAACCGCTGCCACTCCTCTGGGAGAAAACATATGAACCTCATCAACCCCTACTACTTCTAAATTTCGGGCGCAGGCATCTTTATGAATATCAAAAAAACTCTTAACTTTTTTAGCTTTTAATAAAACTCCGTTGCGGGATTGAACTGCAAAATCTCTTACATTTTTAGCTGACTGGTATAAGCCAAAACGCACCTTGCTGTAGCGAAGCGGAGCAAAATAACTAATCAACTCATAAGACTTCCCGCTTTTCATTGGCCCGAGAATAAGGATTAGCTCTGACACAACAAAGATAATTATAACAAAAACTCAATATCTACATTTTTTAAATAAAAAAAGGGGGGGATTTACCCCCCTTTCGCTACTACTCCCAGTAAGAGGTAGAACACTCCCATTATCCCCATTAAAGGGGATAATGGGGAAGAAAGAAATAGAGGTAAAAGTATGCCTATCACTCCCAACAACATTAATATAATCCTCATCTGTTTCACCCCTTTTCAAAGAACTTTCAAAGAACTTTTTGATTATATCAAATTAATACTATTTTGTCAATATTAATGAGCATTGAAAAAAATTTGAATCTAATATTTTCTCAAAATTACCTCGCAAAAACGACTTCTTCTTCCTTTAACTCTTCAAAAAGCACTACTGCACAAAAAGGGTGCACTACGGATAGTGTGGAGACCTGTTATTCTTTATCTTGTTTGCTGTACCTTTAGCCAGCAAAACTCGTGAAAGTGAAATACCCTGGTGGGCGGTAGAGGATTTGAACCTCTAACCTTCTGCGCGTGAAGCAGACGCTCTACCATTGAGCTAACCGCCCCTCTTTTTTATTTCTAGGCTTCTCACTTCTAATAGGCATTACTCTTAATGCCCGGGGAGGGAGTCGAACCCTCACGGGCGCAAGGCCCTCACGATTTTGAGTCGTGCGCGTCTACCAATTCCGCCACCCGGGCAAATTAATACAACCTCCTATATTTTTAGCATCTTTTACTGCTTTTTTCCAGTATTAATCACGCAAAACCCTAAAAGGATAAACGCTTAAATCAATAATCTTAGAAGGTTTTGTTCTGTTCAGTTCCCCTACATCTATAAACAGATCAGGCCAAAGGCTTTTTGGACGATATTTTAGATAATTTTTAAATTCTGATAAAGAGTAAGCTGGAGAACCACCAGAAATATTAGCACTGGTAGTAGTAAAAGGAAAACCTAATTTTTCAGCTAAAAGCTGGCAGAATCTATTATCAGGATAACGAAAACCTAATTTTTGGTCTTTTAAAACAAATTTTATCTCCTTACAATATTTAGGTTTAATTTTAACTATAAAAGTATATGGCCCAGGCAAGTGTTCTAAAACAAACTCTTTGCGTTCTTTATTAAGATTATCTATGCGTTTAAAAATCCACTTTAAAGAAGGAACAATTACAGAAAAAGGCTTAGTTTCCCCTCTCCCCTTAAACCTCTTTAAATAACTAATGGCTTTGTCTGAATTAGCCTTTGTTCCCAAACCATAACAAGTATCTGTAGGATAAACCAAAACCCCGCCTCTTTTTAAAATCTCTACTGCTCTAACAATAATATCTTTAAAGTTTTTTGAGCTAAGTTTTGGATCAAATTTCAAAACTTCCATTTCCTTATATTAACCCAACTTCCTAATACCACAACTATTGACAATATAAAAAAATTTAGTATTGTAAAAAAGGCGAACATGACCTCGTCATGTTTGCCAGCCGCCCGGACAAGGCCTGGTTCCTTCCCTTTGCTCGGGCGGCACTCCTCTCTCCTGTCGGTGTCTCCCCATTTCCGTAATAGCCGGCGGCATAAAAGGGAGAAAACCGGCAGGAGCGATAATCCCCCGAGTTTAATCACTCGGGGGTTTCTTTTAAAGAAACTATTGACAAAATTTAAAACTTTGCTTAAATAAAAACATACCCTCCAATCCACATCCCATCCACGCCCATGGCAAGCAGGGAGGGATTTCCCGTCCTGCTTGCCAGCCATCACCATCCCCAAGTATAGTTTCTTGGGGGTTTCTTTTTGGCAACCTATTTAAAATAGCTCTTAAATACTTTCCAATTCAAAAGAAAATGAAAAACAATCAAAGCAAGGAAAAAGAGGCTAAAATAAAGGTGTAAAAACTCCCACTGATATTTAGTTAAATTCCAAAACAAAACCAATCCAGATCTTTTACCTGAAGGCAAAAACAGCCATAAAATTACCCCTGACCAAAAACTAACTAACCCGGAAAGCAGCATGCCAACATCTAATATTAATTTAACGATTTTTATTTTCATAAGATTTTAAAAATTATTTTTTATGTTGTCATTATAAACCAATAGCTTTTCTAAACAAACTTTATTAGCTATCTTCCTTGTTTCTATCTTTTAGCCACCACAAACTAAAAGCAATACTAATTACCACCGCTAAAGCAATAAAAACAAAAGCCAACCAATAAGTAGCTTCTCTGTTTTCACTACTCGGCTCTTCTAACAAGCTACCTATTTTTTGACTAGTGTCGTCTTGACTTTGTTGCTGAGTGCTAAAATCTGAGTTTCCAGCTAACCCTTCTGTTTCGGACCCTGACAAATTACTACTTTCAGCGCTGCCTTGTTGATTACCGCTGTTTTCTATTTCTTTTTCGTTATCATCTCTTGCTGATGGCTGACTTGTTTGTCTGGGAGTCAAAAAACTTAGATCATTAATTGACTCTTTAAAAGCTATTTCTGAGTTCTCTTTTGAGTTAGTCCGAGAGTCTGATTGGAAACCTGAATCACTAGCAACATCTTTTTTCTGATTGTTATTTTCTGTATTATTTGGGGGGGAATAAGGGGATTCTTTTACTGGCGAAGGCAAAATTATTTCTGGATTAAGCATCTTGTTGACTAATAAGATCTTATCTTTGATATAAGTCCTGACTTCTTGGTGAAAAGAATCAGGCAATTCCCAAGGATGCTCTCCATTAGCAGCATAGAAAAAATACACTGACATTTTTTCCTTTAGCTCTTCTGCCAGTTCTCTATACTGCGCTAAATCTTTACCCCTTAAATCATTTAACAAATCTTTATATTTTTTCAAATAACGATAGTCATCTATCCCTTCTCTAAATGCCTCCCATTGCAAAGTCAAAACCGGTCCCTGAGAAGAAGGATATAAAGAATTGATATTTTTTCTCGGTGCATCAAAATCGTCATACTGCTTTGCCCCTTGTTTGTTGCGGTAATAAGATTGAACTCCATAGGCTGCTATCCCATCTAAACTGCTGTTATACAAAAAGAAACCTGTTTTTATGCGATTAACCACAGTATTTTCTCCCCAAATTTGATAGTAGTAATACTCTTTATCAGCCGTTTTTGTTGCTTCCCCCTGCTTTAACTTTTGCAAATAAGTCGCAAAACTTTGATACTTATCTTCTCCATAACGGTTGCAACCTGAAGATTCTCCTGCTGAAGCCCCGTAAATATTTAAATCAAGCTTTTGGGGTGCTGAAATCCCTTCTTCAGTTAAATCCTGATAAATTGGGAAGCTTGGATCAAGCATAGCCTCTACACATTCTCTTTTTATTGCTGTAGTTGCTTTCTCACCCACATCATGGATTAATTTAAGCCGAGATAAATGAGCTTTCATTCTCTCCTTAGATTGCTGGGGTTCATCATAGGTATAAAAATAAGGCACAAAACCATTATGGCGAACTATCTGAGCAATTTGACGGATATCGTCTATTTCAAGAGAACCAATTTTGATCTGAATAAAAGATCCCTTAAATCCCTTTTTTTTCATTAAATCAGTAACCAACTCCGCTGAGTTAGCATCATAGGAAATGATACTAGTTAAACCAGACTCTTTAAATACGTCTAAATACTTTGAATAAAGTTCTGGGCTTAATTTCCTTTCCCCACCTTCACCTATCTGTTGATTAAAGTAAACCAAAAAATCTTTATCCGGTTCAGGCAAAATAAAAGGCAAAACTGTCAATTTAAGTTGAAAAAACCTCTCCTCACCCTTTTGGGGCACAAACTTTACAGTACCAACATAGGTGCCAGCGTTAGTGTCTTGGGGCACTTTAATTCTCAAATAAAAAGTATGGGAGTGGTTAGCCTTGATATTGACACGAAAATCAGGATTAAGACTCGGCGGCTGGTATTCCCCGTTTACCCACCCCGGCTCAGCAGAGATTAAATCCTGTTCATTATCTTTAAGTAAAAGCTCTGGTACCTCTGCAGCTTGGGGATCTGTGTCGCAATGTTTATTATCACCTTTACACTGAAGCCAAAGCTTAATGTTATACAACTCTACGTTATCTTTACTAATACGGCCCTTGCCATACAAAGAATCTAAATCTGTAATCTCTATACGGCTTTCACCTAAATGATAGTTTGAACGAATAGAAAAAGTTAATGGCTCAATCTCACCCTTAGCAGCAAAAATAGAGAGCTCACCCCCTGGAGGGATAATTTCACTTTCTTCTGGCTTTGTCTCAGATAAAACATAATTAAATGAAGATTTAGAAAAAATAACATATCCAGAAGGAGTAGTTAAATCAGCAAAAATATCAGGCTTAAGGTAATAAATAAAAACAAAAGAAGTGACCAAAACTATAAGCAAAAAAACAACGAAGAAAATTTTCTTCTTTGTTAATAAAAACATCTCTACTGTCATTATAGCAGACAAAAAGGATAAAACTTATAAAATAAATTTTGCTAAAAAAATTTAGGCCCTGGCCGGACTCGAACCGGCAACGCCCACCTTAGGACGGTGGCGCTCTAGCCAATTGAGCTACAGGGCCATTATCTGGACCCAGCGGGATTTGAACCCGCAACCTCCGCTATGCGACAGCGGCGCTCTACCAATTGAGCTATGGGCCCCTCTTTTTTATCTCCAACCTAAAGTAAAAGTAAGCAGGATTTTTAAAAACCAACTCTCTTAAAGTCTAATACTTCTCGCACCTCACTTGGAAATAGGCTCTTGGATGACTGCAAGAAGGACAAACTAAAGGCGGCTGTTTACCAATATGTCTGTAGCCGCACTCCCGACAAACCCATTCCACTGGCCGTTTTTTTCTAAAAATTGACTTATTTTTAAATTCTTTAAGCAATCTTTTGTAGCGGTCCTCATGATGCTTTTCCGCTTCAGCAATAGCTCGTAAACGTTTAGCTATCTCCTTCAAGCCCTCCTTTTCAGCCACTTTGGCAAAATCTGGATACATTTTGCTGTATTCATAGTGTTCGCCAGAAATAGCTGCCTCTAAATTATCTTGGGTTTTGCCTAAAACAGTAGGCACTTCAGTAGGAACTTCTAAAACAACGTCTTTTTTTATTTTGCACTGTCTTTTTAACTCATTAATTAATTTGAACATCCAAGATGCATGTTCTTTTTCCTGCTCTGCAGTTTCAGCGAACACTCCGGCAATCTGTTCATAACCTTCTTCTTTAGCAATTTTAGAATAGCGGAAATAACGATTCCGAGCCTGCGATTCGCCGACAAAAGCAACAGCCAAATTTTTAATTGTTTCCTTCATAGTTTTAATTAATTTTTATTTTTTCCCTTGCTTTATTTTTGTCTTCTCTTATAAATTCTAAAACAATACCACCTTTTTATCAATAAAAACACTCCAAAAACATTCTTACATTTTTGAGAACATCAGAATAAAAAATATAAGATATTAGAGACAAGATTTGACAAAAAGTCTTCTCTGTTCTAGTATTTTAAACCTGACTATTTTAGTCATAATTAAACCTCTAAATAAACCAAAAATAATGCTCAAACTTTCTACTCAACTCCGCTATGGCTTGAGAGCTTTAGTATATTTAGCTTCCAAAAAAACATTTTGTTCCACTAAAGAAATCGCTGAAAGCGAAGGAATACCCCAAGCCTATTTGGAAAAAATACTCCTCAAATTAAAAAATCACGGGTTAGTCAAAGCCAAAAGAGGCAAATTTGGAGGCTTTAAAATCAAAACAAAAACCTTAAATATGCCTCTTAATAAAATTATTGAGGCTTTAGAACAAAAATCAGTGCGACTTCCTTGTGAAAATGTTTTCTGTCAAAAAGAGAAAAAATGCCTCTCAAGAAAAATCTGGCTAAAAGTAAAATCAGAAATTCTACACTCCCTTTCTCAAACTACTCTTAAAAAACTTCTTTCAAGTTAAAATTATTTATGAAAAATAAAATTTATCTTGATTACGCTGCCACCACTCCAACAGACAAAAAAGTACTCAAAAAAATTCTTCCTTATTTCACTGAAAATTTCGGCAACACTTCTTCTTTGCACCAACAAGGGGTTTCTGCCCGAAGAGCCTTAGAAGAAGCCCGCCAAACTATTGCCTTATTCTTAAAAGCAAAGCCTAACGAAATTATTTTTACCAGTTCAGCCACTGAAAGCAATAATCTTGCTCTTAAAGGTGTGGCTTTAGCCAATAAAGAAAAAGGACAGCGAATTCTTATCTCTGCCATAGAGCATGACTCTGTTCAGCAAGCTGCCTTTTGGCTTAAAAAACAAGGTTTTGCTGTAGAAGAAATACCTGTAGACAAAGAGGGATTTATAAAATTAGACAAACTTGAAAAAATGATTCAACCTGACACAATTTTAGTGTCAGTTATCCACGGCAATAACGAAATCGGGAGTATTCAGAAAATAAAAACAATTGCCAAAATCTGCCGCAAGTACAAAATATTGTTCCACACTGATGCGGCTCAATCCTTTGGCAGAATCCCTCTCAGCACTAAACAAGGTTTTGATCTGCTCACCGCCTCTTCTCACAAAGTCTACGGGCCAAAAGGGGCTGGCTTACTTTACGTTAAGCAGGGAGTAAAAATTGAGCCTCTGCTCCATGGTGGAGGACATGAGTTTGGCTTAAGAGCTTCTACAGTTAATGTAACGGCAATTGTGGGTTTTGCTGAAGCAATCAAAATCTGCCAAAAAACACAAAAAGAAGAACTCAAAAGAATCTCTCAGCTAAGGGATAAACTTATTGAGAAGATCCTTAAGAATATTCGCGGATCACATCTCACTGGGCCAAAAAAGAACCGACTTCCTCATATAGCCAGCTTTTATTTTGACCATATAGAAGGAGAATCTTTAATTATGATGCTAGACCAATACGGCATCGCCGCTTCTACAGGCTCTGCTTGTTCTAGCAAAAATCTTAAACCCTCTTCAGTACTTTTAGCTTGCGGGCTCAGCCCTGTTCAGGCTCATGGCTCACTACGACTCAGTCTAGGGAGACAAAATTCAGAAGAAGACATTAAATACACAGTCAGTGTCCTTAAGAAAATAGTTCAAAAACTAAGAAAGATTTCACCTTATGCCTAAAAAGAAAAAAATCACCTCAAATCAGTTTTACTCGGATAAAATTTTAAAATTCCTCAAAAAACCAAAACACATTGGCAAAATCAAAAACGCTGACGGAAAAGCCCAAGTAGGAAATCCAATTTGCGGGGACGTTATGTATCTTTATCTCAAAATAAAAAAAACCAAAAAAGGCGAAGAGATTATTAAAGATATAAAAGTGCAAACTTACGGCTGTGTAGCCGCCATTGCTACTTCAAGTGCCATAGCTGAGATTGCCAAAGGAAAAACCCTAAAACAAGCAATTAAAATCTCAACCCAAGACATTATTGATCAGACTGGCTCCCTGCCTTTAAACAAACTTCACTGCTCTTTCTTGGCCCTAGATGCATTAAGCGAAGCAATTTATAATTATTTAGAAAAAAGCAAAAAGCCTATTCCTCGTGCCTTACAACGCAAACATCTTATTATCCAAGAAAAACAAAAGAGTTTGGCTCAAAAATACAAACAATAGCTTAAATAATTTTCTATGATTAAACAAAAAGGAAAAATTGTTGTCGGAATGTCAGGCGGTATTGACTCTGCTATGAGTCTGATATTGCTCAAAGAACAAGGGTGGGAACCAATTGGAGTCTCCTTAAAACTTCCTGTTTGGCAAAACAAAGCAAATCTGTTAAGAGAAAACATCTGTTGCACTAAAGAATCTCTCAAAATCACAGCTGAAATCTGTGAAAAAATCAAGGCTCCTTTTTATATTTTGGACACCAAAAAAGAATTCCAAAAACAGGTAATAAAATACTTTGTTTCTGAACTAAAAGCTGGGCGAACACCTAACCCCTGTATAATCTGTAACCCTGTTTTTAAATTTAAACAACTTTTTGCGTTCGCTAAAAAAATGGGAATTAAATATGTAGCCACTGGTCATTACGCAAGAATAAAATTCAACAAGCGCTTAAAAAGATACCAACTACTTAAGGCTAAGGACAAAACAAAGGACCAAACTTATACTTTAAGTTTTCTGCCAGCTGAATGGTTAAAATATACTGTTTTTCCTCTAGGAAACTACCTTAAAAAAGAAGTCTTTGTCTTAGCTAAAAGCAAAGGATTAAACAAGGTTCTTAAAAAACCCCAGAGTCAGGATTTTTGTTTTGTGGCACAAAAATCTCTGGGAGAATTTATAAAAAAAGAAATCAAGCCTAAACCAGGATTTATTGTAGACGAAAAAGGAAAGAAATTGGGTAAGCACAAGGGGCTAACTCTCTATACTATAGGCCAAAGACAAGGACTAGGGCTTTCAGGTGGACCTTTTTATGTTAAAGAAAAAGATATGAGTAATAACAATTTAGTGGTCACTAAAAATAAAAAATCGCTCTATTCAAAGATTGCTTGGCTTTCTCCTTTCAATTTTGTCAGCATTCCTTCACCTTCGAAAAAAATAAAGGTTGAGGTAAAAACTCGATATACCCAGCCTTTAGCTGAAGCTTTACTTTATCCTGAAAAAAACAAAAAACTAAAAATTGAATTTATTAAACCTCAAAGGGCTGTAACTCCGGGCCAGTTCGCTGTTTTTTATCAGGATAATATTTGTTTAGGCGGAGGGAGAATTATAAAATCCTCCTAAGGTTTAAAAACAGATCTTAATTTTTACCAATGAATTTCATTTTCTGGCCAGCCAAAACAGGCAAGATATGATTTTGGCCAAAAAAGAAAACGTTCTACTAAAATTTTTGCTTCTGGAAAAAGCAAGCGCATTTCTGAGAATTTAAGCAACCGTATTGAGTTGATAATCTCTTCTGCTTCTTTTAAAGAAGAACTTTTTGAAAATCTTCCTAACGAAAAATTGGAAACTAAGATTTTCTGAATCCTTTTAGGCAAAAACTGAAATCCAGGAAGTAAAAAGTGAGGCTCTAAAGGGAACCAATAAGAAGGCACTTGAATAAAATATCTTTTGCCTACACGACGGATCTCATTAGCAACCTTTTTTTGATCTGAAAAACTTCCTATGTGTTCCAAAGTAGCATTAGAAAAAACTACATCAAACTCCTTGTCTTTAAAGCAACTCAAATCTCTTGCATCCCCCTCTATTGTTGAAAAATTCGGCAAAGTGCTTGGCTGCGAAAAAGGATTAAACAGAACAACTTCCACCCCCTTTTGGGATTTAAATCTCATATCTTCCCAAAAACGCTGAGTTCCTCCTATATCTAAAATACGCAAAGGAAGATCAAGTTGAGAAACGAGCCGCAAAAAAAGATTAAAACGCCTCTGGCGAAATCTTTTACCTACACTATCAACCATAGGAAATAAAAGACGCTAAAACGCTACTTAATTAAAATTAAAGAAATTAACGAAACTTAAAACTCCTCTTTAAATACTGCCATTCAGAATCACTGATGCCAAAACTCTGCCCCTTTATATCAGCTGTTACTCTCTGCAAAACAACGTAGCTATCCGGCTGACCAGAAACAGCAAAATAAGCAAAAGAATTGTGATTATAATCACTTGGTTTTGAACTCTCGGCTAATACAGAGATTAAAGCGATATCTAAAGTTTGCTCACCCACCTTTTGGCTTTTTAGTCCCCAGGATTGGGAATCTGGATAAAGTTTACCGCAACCCATATTTACTCCCACTTCTTCCCACTCTTTTTTGCTTAAAAACTGGAAATTAATCTCCTTGCCTTTAATTTCAATACAGCCGGAAATAGTCTTCCAATCTTTCTTAGCTTGAAAAGGCCAATAGTATATACCTATTCCAATAGCCAAACCCAAAATAACCAGTCCCAACACCCACAATACTAACTTGGAATGAAAAATGCCTAAAGGAATTTTTGTCGTCATATTTATACTTATTTTACCTTTTTATTTTATCACAGCTTTTAATCTTCAAAAATGGCTACTGCCTTATTTGATCTTTGGCAAAATTTTATTCCAATATTCTTAAGAACGTTGGAATTTAATTATTAAGTTAAGTAAAGTATTTCGTCCTCAAAATAGACAACAGCTATTTAGGTAAAAATCTAAAACGTCCTTGAAGAAGAAGGCGTTTTATTTTAAAATTACCGAGACAAAAGATTTGAAGCCGATGTAGCTCAGGGGTAGAGCGCACCCTTGGTAAGGGTGAGGTCACGGGTTCAAATCCCGTCATCGGCTAAAAGCAAAAAACTCTAAATTTTAAACTTTTCTGCCCCCTTAGCTCAATTGGCTAGAGCGCGTGGCTTCGGACCACGAGGCTGGGGGTTCGAGTCCCTCAGGGGGCAAAAACTAAAAAATGCGGGTGTAGTTCAACGGTAGAACGTGGGCCTTCCAAGCCCAAGACGGGGGTTCAATTCCCCCCACCCGCAAATTCAAAAACGGGGTGTGGCGCAACTGGATAGCGCACCGGCTTTGGGAGCCGGGGGTTGCGGGTTCGAGTCCCGCCACCCCGACCAGATGCAACTTTGCGAGTTTTCAGACGAGAAGGAAGGCTCGCTCCGCTCACTGCGGGACAGGCAAAGCCCGCAAAAATTCCTTTTTCTTTTAATGGGCGCGCGCAGAAAATTCTTTTAATTAAGGAAACAATTTTTCGGGCTTTGCTTCCTTGCTGACGCAAGGACGAGCCGCTTCCCACCCCCAGTCCGCCTTCGGCGGACAGAGCAGGCGGGCAAAAAAGAAAAAACTGATTTTTTAAAAAGTTTGACAAGGCAATCTTGAAATATCAAAAACGAGAAAGAAGATTTGGGAGATAGAATCTAAAAAAAGAAAAAACGAAAGGAGCCTTTTTAGACCTCGTTGAGGCACAAAAACAAAAACCCAACACCTAAC
>JAGGWG010000014.1 GCA_021157605.1 bacterium
ATATATAATTGCTCCATTATAAATGAGGAGAAGACACTGGTCAAGGATAAAACAGAATCAAAACTAATCCCTGTTTTTTTACCCTAAAACAAAAAGAATCAGAAAATTTAAGAAGAAACTCTCTTTTGTTTCTGAACAAAATCAGGAAAAAATTCTCTAACCATTGCCTCTATTTGGGAATAAAGAAACTTAAGAGAATCATTATTTTTAATCAGAAAATCTGCTCTCTCCTTTAATAAAGCGATCTCTTTCTCTGCCTCTTGCTTTTCATCTTTTAAAAAATCCCGAAAACCTTTAGTCTGATCGCCAAAATTTTCAGCCCGCTGAATCAATCTTTGGAAACGCAATTTGGCTGGAGCCTGAATAAAGACAATTTTTAAATTAGTTTTTTTATCAAAATTCTTTAAGTCATCTAAGCGTCTCACACCGTCAACAACAACTGCTTTTGACCTACACTTTTTTACATCTTGGCTAACTACATAAGATAAAAAATCATTACCAAAATTCTGGCGCAAAAGAGCTGAAAGTTTCTGTAAGTTTTCCCGGCTTTCTTTAACATAAATCCGCTGCAGAATGTCCCGCAAAACCTGGGAGAAGCGGAATATTTTAACTCCATACTTATTTTCTAAGTATTTGGCTACTGTGCCTTTTCCGCTGGCAATGGGCCCAACCAAAGCAATGATTGTTTTTTTCATTTTTTCTTTTTTAAGAAATCCTCTTTCTTCACCCCCAAACCATACTGTTCCATATCATCAAGCAAATCCTTTTTTTGCCATTCAGCTACCCAATCTTTTATTTTGTACTTTTTGATCTTTCCATTAGCCTGATGGGCGTAAAGCTCTTTTAAGCCAGCGTTAATAATCATTTTTTTACAAATAAAACAAGGGAAAGAATCTATAGGTGTTTCTCTAAACTTCTTATTTAGGCGGGCGGAATAAAGATACATTCTGCCACCCAAAATACTCACTCCGGCCCGAGCAGCATTAATTATAGCGTTTTGCTCAGCATGCACTGAACGACAAAGCTCATAGCGTTGACCATGAGGAATGCCTAATTCGTTACGCAAACAGTTCCCCCTTTCAAAACAATCCTTTATTTTTCTGGGAGCACCCACATAACCAGTGGCAATAATCTGATCATCTTTAACAATAATCGCTCCATGACGAGCCCGGAAACAGGTAGAACGCCTTGCCACTTCTTTGGCAATATTTATATAGTATTCATCTTTAGAAATGCGCTGAGGCATAAATTATTTTTAAAATAGTACATAAAATTTTCTTTGGCAATCTTTGGTTTTAAAAAACCTTATTTTTGACTATAATAGTCTTTGATGACTGAATGGGTAATTGATTACTATGATAAAATCTCCCCTTTGATACTGCCTTTTTTAAAGGGGAGACGCATAGGTATTAGGCAGATATTTGGCCAACAAATTATTTACCGCCGCCACACCGCTGACAAAAAACACTGGATCTATATTAACTCTCTCAAAGACCTAATGTTTTGGGTGCGCTGGCACGGCTGGAGCTATTTCCCCCACTTAGACGGGGAAAAAGACCTTTGGTTTGCAATGGATATCGATCGACGAGCAGTTGATTTCCAAGGAGTAAAAATAGCCGCTTTTGAGATGGCTAAAATTTTGCAAGAATTAAAAATTAAGTTTTTAGTCAAGTTTTCCGGCGCAAACGGGTTTCATTTTCTCTGGCGCTATAAAAAACCTTTAAGAGCAGGGGAGCATCTTTGCCGACGACCTTGGAAATTTGAACAGAGAACAATTGAATTTTTACAAAACACTCTTGAAGAAAGATTGCAGCGGTCAAAACACCGCCTTTATTTTTACCGTTTTATTAAGCCAACTGATCCCATTACTTTTTGTTCAGCTAATGATCCTAAAAACAAGCGATCAATTTTAATTGATGAATTTATTCTAAAACGCAGAGGCACAATTAGGGCCCCCTACTCTCTTCATGAGAAAAGCAAGCTTGTCTCTATCCCTTTAAAACCTGAAAACATTTTAGCTTTTAATCCCAAAAAAGAGACACAACCAGAAAAAATAAAAAAAGAAAAAAAGAAAGCTGTTTTGCCTTTTAATAATGCAGAAAAAATATACACTTTAATAAGAAAATTAAAGGAGAAATAAGAATGGCCCCTGCGCCGTGTAGGCGCAGGGGCCGGTGCCCTCAGATCTCGTTGCGGCGCAAAAACGCGCCGCAACGATCACACCGGTAAAGAAGCGGGTTGGGTCCCGCTTCCTTACCGTTGAGGGCGATTTTAACCCGTCGGGGGAGACGCTCTACGCGCCCCCCACACCGCGGGCAACGCCCCCCATTTCCACTCAAAGAACCCACCTCCTTTCTCTTGTATTTTGAAAATGAAATGAAGGCTATTTTTTCTGTACTGATTTAACTATTTCCTCAAATACATGGGGATAATCAAAAGCCAGCTCAGCCAATATCTTTCTGTCTAAAGCAATCTTGTCCTTCTTTAAGAGATGTATTACTTCTCTATAGTTTAAACCCATCTCCTTTGCCTTAGCATTAATGCGCATAATCCAAAGCCGACGCATTTCTCTCTTTTTGCGCTTTCTGCCAGCAAAACTTTGGCTCCAAGCTTTAAGCAAGGCTTCTTTAGCACGCCTGTACGAAGCCCGACGACTATGAATAAAACCTTTGGCAGCTTTTTTTACTTTTTTGTGTCTTTTGCGAGTGGCAACTCCGCCTTTAACTCTCGGCATAACTAAATTAGTTTTTTAATTTTTTTCAAATCGCTTGAATGAATTTTTTCTCTTCTATCCTTTCGATAACGTCTATTTTGCGAAGATTTTTTTGCTAAAAGATGGCGTTGCGAACCATGCAAACGCAAAACTTTTTTCTTTTTCAGACGCAATCTTTTAGCTAAAGATTTTAGGGTTTTTTGTTTAGGCATAACAAGCAGAAAGTATAAATTAAAGAAATATAAAAGTCAAACCCCCTTTTTTGCTCTCTAAGGAGAGAACTGAACCTGAACCACATTTCCTTGAATACGCACAGGCATCTCTATTTTGGCATTTATGCTTTGGACAACATCCTGAAGACGTTCAGAAGCTTCTTTTTTAAAGATATTCTCGCGTCCACGCAACATCATAGTTAAACGCACATGGTGACCTTTAGCCAAAAATTTCTTAACTTGCCTTTTTTTAGTCTCTAAATCGTGATCGCTGATATTGAAAGAAATACGTACCTCTTTAAGATCTTTTTGTTTTTTTTGTTTCTTCTTTTCCTTTTTTTGCTGTTGATAAATAAATTTACCATACTCAATAATCTTGGCAATAGGGGGGCGAGCCTGCCAAGCAATAAGGACCAAATCTTTTCCTTGCTCGCGCGCCTTGTCCAAAGCCTTTTCTTTTGACATCTCTCCTAAACGTTTGCCTGTTTCATCAACAACTAAAAGATAACTAGCTCTAATCTCTTCGTTTTTAAAATAGCGTTTAGCCATTTATTTAGTTTTAGTTTGTAACTTGGTTCGTTTAATAATAAAGGAAAGGCTTTTAGGTTCAATTTCAAAAAGAAAAGGGGATACAGCCACCACTTTTTTATTAACTAAAGCTTTAAGTTTTAGGCGCGAATTAACCTCCAGTATTTTGGGGTGAAAAATGCTGCCTTCTTGAGTTTCTTCCGAAGAAAGACGATTAAATATCTGCCACCACTTCTTTTTCACTTCAGTTTTGCCGGGGATAAAAACATCTAAATAGCCGTCAGTTGCTGAAGAAAGAATCTCTTCTTTGCTGGTTAAATTAACTCCTAAATTGCTAACCACAATCTTTCGCTCGCTTACTTCAGCACGAAAAAAACCATCAAAAGCTAAAACAATTATACCTTCTTTACTTGTTGGGGGAAAAATCTCTACCTGGGTAAGAATACGGTGACAACGGTTCAAAAAAACCGTGTCCAAAAGCTGAATCTTTCTTTGCGGCAAAACCTCAAGCGCCCCACGCCAATCCTCTACTCCTATTAAAGGCAGAAAAATGCTCTCGTTTTCAAGCGGAACTGCTCCTAAAACTGCCTCCTGATTTATCAAACCCTGTGCCACAGAATTTATTAAAGTATCTGAACCTACAGCTACAATAGTATGAAAATCTTTTTGCAAACCTATCTTTGCCAAACTCTCTGGTTTTTCAGCCAAAGAAAGAGTAACGAACTCTCCATCAATCTGCAATTCAGAAGCCCGAGCTTTTATTTCTTCTTCTATTTTTTCTATTTTCCTGTTTTGGGCTGGTTCAAAAATAAAGTAATACACAGGTTTTAACAATTAATTTAGAACGGACAAATAGATTGGAGAAAGTATAAAAATTCTAATCACTCTATACTTCTTACTCACTACTCTTGGATAGTTTCTTCCAACTCTTCCAAAGCTTCATCTTTTCTTCCTACTAGCTCTTCTTTATCTTCTTTTGAAGATACTTGTGATTCTACAGGCATCTCGCATTTGCCTACAAATTTAGCCCCGCTCTGAATCACTAAATCAGGAGCCTCTATATCCCCCTGCAGCTTGCCTTGAGAAGCAATTTCTAAACTTTCTGAAGCCTGTATATTGCCCAAAACTTCGCCTGATATAGTAATTTTGCGACCTTTTACACCACCTTCTACACAAGCCCCTTCGCCAATCAAAACATCAGCCTCAGAACTCACTTGACCATTAACTTTACCAAAAATCTGGATATTAGAAGGACTTTTAAGATTGCCTTTAATTTTGACATCAGCTCCAACAATTGTTTCTGACGCTGGTTGAGATCGTTCTTCTTCCATTGTTAAGTTTAGTTTCTCTTAGCTTAAATAAAAAAGAATAAGTTGGCAAGAGAAAAAAATCAAAACCCAATTTTTTAAAAATCATCCTGTTTTCTGTATTGCAAAGCCTCACTAAGATAGGAATTGGTAATTTTTTCACTACCTTCCAGATCAGCAATAGCGCGAGCAACCTTTAAAACACGGTGAAAAGCCCGTGCTGAAAGACCTAAGCGTTGAATAGCTTTAGCCATAAACTTCTTAGCTTCGTCAGAGAGAATACAAAACTTCTTAATCTCCTTGGCACCCATCTCGCTATTAAGAAAAAAATTAAAATTTCTAAATCTTTTTTTCTGAATTAAGCGCGCTTTTTTTACGCGATTGCGAATTTTGACCGAAAGCTCTCCTTTTGCCTCCTTTAAAAGCTCTTTGGTTTTTACAGGCGGGAGCTGTAGAAAAATATCAAAACGATCCAAAAGAGGACCAGAGATTTTTCTTTGATAACGCATAATTTCAGCGGTTGAACAAGTACAACTCTTATAAGGATTGCCTAAATTCCCGCAAGGACAAGGATTTTTTGCTGCTAAAAGAATAAAAGAAGCAGGGTATCTGTAAGTTGCTTTAGCTCTTGAAACTACCACGAATCTGTCCTCTAAAGGCTGGCGCAAGCTCTCCAGCACTCGACGATTAAACTCAGGCAACTCATCCATAAACAATACCCCCCGATGAGCTAAAGTCACCTCTCCGGGTTTAGCTTCTCTTCCTCCGCCAATAACCGCTGCTTCTGAAGCAGTATGATGAGGTGAACGAAAAGGCGGACGCACAATAAGACCTTTTGTCCGCAATAAACCTGAAGCCGAATATATCTGCGTCACTTCTAAAGCTTGATCAAAATCTAAATCAGGCAAAATTGAGGGAAGTGCCCGCGCTAAAAAAGTTTTTCCTGCCCCCGGCGGGCCACTCATCAACACATTGTGCCCGCCAGCAGAAGCAATCTCAAGCCCCCTTTTAGCTGTAAACTGTCCGGAGATAAGCGCAAAATCAACAGCAGCAAAATTTTTTTGAGAAAGTTTGATTCTGCCAGAAAAAGCCTTTATCTTTTTGCGACCCAAAAAATGATTAACTAATCCTTTAAGCGTCCGCACTGGGAAAACTTTAATTCCCTTTATCAAACTCGCTTCCCAAGCATTCCTTTCAGGTAAAAACAACTCTTTAAACCCCTTGCTTTTGGCTAAAATAGCAAAAGCTAAAACTCCACGTATTGAACGCAATCTGCCGTCTAAAGAAAGTTCACCAATTAAAAAAGATTTTTCAGGTGTGTCTAATTTTGTTTCTGATTTTAAAATCGCTAAGGCTATAGGCAAATCATAGTGAGAGCCTTCCTTTTTAATATCCGCGGGCGCTAAATTTACTATTATTTTATTTTGAGGAAAACTAAAACCAGAACTTACAAGAGCTGATTTTACTCTTTCTTTTGATTCCTCTACTGATTTATCTGGCAAGCCCACTATAGAAAACCCGGGCAGACCACGCGTAATATTGACCTCTACTTCTACCAATCTTGCTCCTAAACCTTCCAAAGAAGCAGAAAATATTTTCTTCATCTATAAACATTATACCACTTCAAAAAAGCAAAATAATAAACTCTAAAAAGTCTGTTTTTTAAGAAAAGAGCTTAATTGTTTTTCTGCCTCTTGTTCTAGATTAGAATAATTAAGCCAAATAATCTCTTTATCTCTGCGCCACCAGCTTAATTGGCGGCGGGCAAAACGGTGAATCGCTCCCTTTAAAAGAGCTACCGCCTCTTTAAGAGGCATTTCACCTAAAAGAGTAAGAGTAAGATAGCGGTATTCAAGGCCTAAAGAGATTAATTTTTCTTTAGGAACTCCCTGTTTCAGCAATTGCTTTACTTCATCTAACATCCCCTCCTGCATCCTCTCATCAACCCTCAGATCAATACGTTGGTAAAGCAATTTACGCGGCATCTTAATACCTAATTTCAAAGTATTAAACCTTTTTCTTTTTTTCCAAAAGTCCACAATGCTTTTGCCTGTTGAAAGCTTAACTTCAAGAGCGCGCTCTAAACGACGGGGATTATTTATATCTATGACTTTGTAAGCTTTACTATCAAGTTTTTTAAGCATATTTTGCAACTCAACCAGTTTTTTAGTGCTTAATTTTTTTCTAATTTTTGAGTCAATAGGTGGAGCAAATTTAAGGCCCCTTGTGACAGCGTCAATATAAAGCATTGAGCCGCCAACTAAAAAAGGGATTTTCCCTCTTCGGCTAATATCTTTAATTATCTTATCTGCCATTTTGCTAAACTGACCAGCAGAAAAAAGATCCTTTTTAATGTCAGCAACATCAATAAGCCAATGCGGTACCCCTTCAGCCAAACAATACCCCATTTCTCTTTGAAATCTGTTTCTATTTTTGGGTTTAGTATTTTCTACCTTGGCAGTACCAATATCTAAATCCTTATATACCTGACGAGAATCAGCAGAGATAATTTCTCCGTTAAATTTTTGCGCTAAAAAAATACCCAAGCTTGTTTTGCCTGAAGCAGTAGGCCCTAAAATAACGACTAATTTTTGCATATTTTAATTCTCTGATATTTAAAAAAGAAAATCAAAAATATTGTTTAAGAGAAACTAATTTTGGGTAATTTATCTATTCAATTGCTGAAAGATTTTCCTCTGAAAGTGCATTCTCGATTTCCTCTAAGTCCTCTCCCAAAAGTTCATTCTCTATAGAATCGAGCTCGTCAATTTCCTCTTCTACCCCCTTAACATCTGCCACAATTTCATCTTGGGCAGAAGTTTCTTCAGCTTGTTTGGTAGTAATTTGGGAATAGTTTCTGTTACGCAAGTACCAAATGCCCAAAACCAAACCACCAATAATAACAATTGCCACCAAAGTAATTTCAACAAGACGTACTATTTTTATTTTCATAATTATTTATTAGTTTTTGTTAAGAGGCATTATTTTCTAAAACTTCCTCTAAAGCGCTGCGAAATTCTCCCATTGTTTGACGAACTTTTTTAAGCAGATCTTTGGCTTTCTCCAAACCATTGTTTTCAAGAGCGGTTTCTGCTTGACTCAAATAACTTTTAGCCTCTTTGAGAATTGTTTCTAAAGAAGAAACATCCACATCGAGCTGACTAACTTTACTCTCTACTCGCGAAATAGCAGAACTCACCCTCTCTACAGCCTCAGCAAGTTTAGCTTTCCAAATCTGCCGTCGTTTTTGATACAAGAAAGTCCGCAGTACGCGAGTTGCTTCTCTAATCTTTTGCCCTACAGAGCGCAACTCTTTTGGAGTTAACTCGCCCTCTTTTAGTTTGGACTGTAAAGCCAATAAATCTTCTTTGGTGTTCTCTAACTGAGCCAAGGCTTCAGCTTTTTCTTGAGTACTAAAATTATGAGCTCTTTCAATAATAGTTTGAAATCGAGTGATAACACCTAAAGAGTGAGTAAGTGCTTGGGTAGAAAAGGTTTGAAATTTTCTTCTTGCCTCATCTTTGCTCTCTGCTTTTTTTTCTCTTATCTTGCTTGCTTCTGCTTTCCACTCATTCATATTTTGCACATACTCCCTAAGCCTGTCTTGATTTCTCTCCTCTTCTTGCTGAGTCTGTTGCAGAGCATTTTGCTCTCTTTCCTTTTCCCTTGTTTGCAAGTTTTCCTGTTCCGCTGTGTCTGAAGCTTCAGCTTTTTCTAAGGAACCTTGACAACAACTTTTCCCCTCTAAAACAAAAGGGACCATACCTACCAAAACCAAAACAAGCAAACCAAACAAAAGTCTTGTCTGTAAAAATGTCTTTTGCCTACTGCTTTTCATAATATTTTTTATTTTTTATTATAACATTTTTAACAAAAATTTATTCTATAGAAATCTTTTATCTAGCTCTATAGCGCTCTCCATAATCCCCATTCTCATCCTCTAAACCTGGTAAAGGCTTTTGTATTTCCCAAGACGACGGTCTGCTTCTTTCTTTTCTGCTGGCTGGCTCACGCTCATGAGTTTGGACACTGGGGTTATCACCTTCATCACCTTCATCTCCTTCGCTATTAAGCTTTTCCAAAGTAACTTTTCCCGGTTTAAACAAATGCCAATTTTCTTGGATGACTTCTGCTTTAGACAAATAAGCTTCTGTTTTCTTAGGCTCTATTATCCACTTTTCTACTAAATATTTTCCGGCATCACTCCCTGTTTTCACTCTTGAATACGTTGTGCCCCCGTATAAATCAAAAACACCTTCACCTTTTTTAGCTTCAGCAAAAATTTGGTATTGCAAAGAAACGCCTGATCCTGTAAATTCAAAAACCTCAATTGCCTCCATACCATCAGTAACAGCTCGATTTTTACGTGTCAGTACTAGAGGCTCCCTACTTTCTCCTCTATAAGAAACTTCCCATTTTACCCAACGTTTATTACCACCATATTTTTCTTGAGTCCAAAAAACTATTACCCGACCTTTATCGTCTCTTTTTATTTGATGCCTCTGATCTGTTGTCACCTTATAATTATTATACCATTCTTTGCATATCTTTTAAAACACTATGAGCAGCAAAATAATAAAATTGTAAATGCGGTACCTGTTCGAAAAAATTAGCGAAAGAGATCTCATATATCTATTTATCAGGCAATGTGTCATTCTTGACTAATCCAAAGTTTTCCACTTTTTCAACCTTTTGCAATATTCTCTCGATAATAAATTGCATCCCTTTAAGAGGTGATCAAGATAACTCTTACTTGGCTTTAGTCCATCTTCCACTTTGTTGGGTTTAGCAATATAGGTTACAGCCTTCACCTCTTCTCCGCTATCCAACTCTACTTTCACTTTTCTTCTATCGTAATGATCTGGATAGCCTTCATATCTATCAAGCTTTTTTGTATCTGCATCCTTAATTGTATAAAGGACACCCTCGACATTACTCCCTTCATCCTTTTCTATATTTGCATATCCCTCTTCGGGACTCCTAAAAGCAATTTTATTGAATTTTAACTTCCATCCTCTCAAGGTTGCATGTTCCTGTCTCGAGAAATCAATCCTTCTTTCTTTTTTCATACGACAGGGATTCATGTTTGAACCATAAGCAAAGTACTTCATATCTTTTCATCTTAACTATATAAGCAAATTGTCTAACTTGTTAGGGTAGCCTTTATTAAACTTGACCAAAAAACATCCCTTTGGCGGTGTCTGTTCGAAAAAAATCGAACTTTTTTGAATAAAATCCAGAAAATTTTGCGGATTGAATCCCACCCAGCGTTTCCGCCCAGCCGACCAAATGGCTGAGCAAAATAGAAAAAACGCGGAAACGCTCCCACCCCAACCGCGCCTGCGGCGCGGAGTTCGCAAAAGGGCAAAAATTCCTTCCCCCAGACCCCCTTCCTTTTTGCCCTTTTGCTTATTCGCTCGCTTCGCGAGCGCGGCGGCGGGGATTTTATGAATTAGGAGCGAAAACTATACTTTTGTTCGCGTTTCTGAAATGCCTGTTTTCCACCTTCAAGTATATCACAAACATGTTCTCGAATTCCTTGTTTATACAATACTTTGCTTTCCCCCTTAGCAACAAAACTATTCTCCAAAGCCCCTTGCACATATTCAAATGTATAAGTTTTATTTCTTGCTTTATCTCCGTCTTGATTTGCCACAATAACACATTCTGAATCTGCCCCAACAACCAAATTTGGATTATGTGTAGCAATAATAATTTGTCTTTCTTTTTTCTTGGTCTTTATAAATTTTACTAAATCATTATAAATAGAGCGATTATCAAGATCATCTTCTGGTTGATCTAGTAATATTGGACACTTGCTATTATCTAAT
>JAGGWG010000015.1 GCA_021157605.1 bacterium
AAGTAAAACTACAGAGAGTTGTTAACCGATTTTTCCTTTCCACAAGGGAAGAAGCACATCCTACTAAAAAGAAATCTCTCCCTAAAGTTTTGGTAGCCGGCGAAAAAAACATAAAAACAAAAATCGCCCAATGTTGCCAACCCCAACCTCACCAATCTATTGTTGGCTATGTCTCCAGAAATAAAGAAATCTCTATCCACCACAGCAAGTGCCCAATGTTAGCATTTTTAGATAAAGACAAAATTATACCTGCTTGGTGGCAAGGTAAAGAGGAAGAGTTGGAAATTGCTGCTTGGGATAGGCCGGGTTTACTGAAAGACGTGGCTGAAATTTTTTCTAAAAGAAATATAAATATCTTAGTAGTGGAAAGTAAAAAACCAGTTAACCATTTAGCAAAAATAAGGGTTGTCATTGAGCGGCCAGTCGTGTTAGACTTAACCAAGTTGGCTGAGGATTTAAAAAGTGTTCAGGGAGTTAAAAAAATCGCTTTTTCTAACTTAAAATAAAAAATGGCAAAAAAACCGCTTATTCAGGCACCAAAGGGTTTTCGGGATATTTTACCTGAAAACCAAAAGTATTATGAGTTTGTTAAGCAAACAGCAATTAAGCAGTTGCGTTTTTCTGGTTTTAAGCGAATTGATCTGCCCACTCTTGAGTACCGCAGCTTGTATGAACGTGGCGTAGGCGAAGAGACAGATATAGTCAGCAAAGAAATGTTTATAGTTGATCGCAAATCGACCTCAGAAGACAAAGAGGAATACGTAATGAGACCTGAGGGAACAGCGGGAGTTGCCAGAGCCTATATTGAGCACGGGATGCATACCTGGCCTCAACCAGTAATGCTTTACTATATAGGATCTTTTTTCCGTTATGAGCAACCACAGGAAGGACGTTATCGGGAACACTGGCAAATTGGTGCTGAAATATTAGGTGCTCAGCGAGCTTCAAGCGATGTAGAAACAATAAGGGTTCTTTGGAACATATTTCAAGATCTAGGGCTTGATGATATTACAATTTATATTAATAGCCTAGGTTGCCCCAATTGCCGCAATAACATTAAAAACAGCCTTAAAGAGTATTTTAATTTGAATAAATCCAAACTTTGTACGGACTGCAAAAGAAGATTGCAAAAAAATGTTTTTAGAATTTTAGATTGTAAGAACCAAAAATGCCGCACAATTGCTAAAGACGCTCCTCCAATTCTCGATAATCTTTGTGTTTACTGCAAAAATCACCTGCGACGTCTGTTTGAGATGCTTGACGATTTGGGAATTAAATATGATTTAGATCCTACCTTAGTCAGAGGGTTGGATTACTACACGCGAACTGTATTTGAAGTAACAACAGGTGAGGACAAGAAAAGACAAACATCTTTGGCAGGAGGAGGACGCTATGACGGTTTAATTAAACTTTTGGGCGGGCCTGAAACTCCAGCAGTAGGCTTTGCTATGGGTTTAGACAGGGTAGTAGATGTTTTAAAACAAAGAAAAATCAAAGTTCCTGACTACGAAAAACCTATAGTATTTTTAGCTCAATTAGGAGAAAGTGCTAAAAGAAAAAGTTATGAAATCTTACAAAAACTCCAAGCTGAAGGTATACCTGTACAAGCCACGCCATTTAAGGACAGCTTAAAAGCCCAGCTTAAAGTCGCTGACAGATTAAAGGTTAAATTTACTGTCATAATTGGGCAAAAAGAGGTTAATGATAAAACTGTTATTGTTAGAGATATGAAAGAAAGTGTTCAGGAAATAATTCCCCAGACAGATTTAATCACTTTTTTAAGAGAAAAGTTGAATAAAAAATAGCTTTTTGTTTGACAAAAGAAAAATAAAGTTTAATCTAAAAAGAGATGTCTAGGTTAAGAACAGAGATTTTGTTGTTGCTTTTATTAGTCTCCCCCGGGGAGGTAAGTTTTTAATAAAACTTCAAAATTAGGTGAAAACCTACCTCCCCGCAAAGGGGAGATTTTTTTGTAGTTTGACAATAAGGAGGGGAGGGAAAAGATGCCTTGGAATAAAAACGGTCCTCTTTGCCCTAACTGCGGGGCGCCGGTTTCAAGGCAAGTGCCAATAGTTAAAATAAGAATAGGGAAAAAGCGGGCTTATCGCCTACATATTGAAAACCCGCTTATAAGTATTAATGGAGCAAAGAGGTGCTTGGCTTGTTCCACTTATGTCAAATACATATCTTCCCGACATCGTCCAGGACGTGAAGGGAGAAGGTATCTGCTTTACAAAGGAAAGGGTGTTTGTCCTTTTAGTCTGGGAGAACAAGGCTGGCGTTTGTGGAAAGATCTGCAAAAACAAGGTTGTGTAGACGGAAAAACACTAAACTATTCCCATTTTTTCTATGAAGCTACTTCCTTTGAGTCGTATTGGGAAAAGTGGTTCAGTGTTGTTGAGCCCTATCTCTTGCCTGACGTAAAGATAAAAAAAGCAGTTGGCACTAATGGGAGGTGAAAGCAGTGGTTCATATCCAGATTTCTTTGGAAGGCATCTCCACAAGTGACGTGTCTAAAATTCTAGGAAAGTTCCCTAAGCGGAAAGCGAGTGGATTGACCTTCCCGTCTAATCTCTTCCTTGTTGTTCTTTGGCAGTTAACGAATGAATTCCCCCAAACTAGCTCTCTTTTTGTTGACTGGGGAAATACTCTTTCAGTAGAGACAAAAGATGGAGAATGGAGAGTGAGATTTGACTCTTGCGAATTCGTAATACCCATCCCTCCTTTGTCTCCCAAAAAAATTGAACAAGCGGTTGCCGAAATAAGGAACCGTTTTCTCGAGATTGCCAAAAAGGAGTGCGTCTAAACCCAAAACACTAACCCCCTTTAAAATAAGGGGGTTTAAGTTTGCCAAAATCTGTGTAATATGATACTAAAAATTAAGTACTTTAATGTGGTTATTGCCGGACATATAGCTTCAGACAGTTTGGGTTTTAACCTTTTTCTTGATAAATTAAAAAAAAGAAATATAAAGGTAATTTCTGCAGGAAGTCTAATCAGGATTAAACGAATATGAATCATAAAGTAGTCTTATATTTTTCAGACAAAGGACGATACCATAACCTAAAACAGGCTCTTGATCTTTTAAAAAAAGATATTCTCAAAAGCTCTAAAAACAAAAAAGAAATTATCTTAAAGCCCAATTTGGTTAATGAGAATTATCCCTTGGGTTTGACTCATAAAGATGCCCTTCAGGCTTTGATTGACTTTTTTGATGAAAATAAAGTGCCTGCGCAAATATCTATTGCCGAAGATTGTGCTATTGGAGACACATGGAGAGCAATGTACAAACAAAAATACTTTGAACTAAACTCTTCGCGTTCACTTAATTTTCAAAACCTAAAATTTGCTGAAACCAAAGAAGTTAATCTTTTTAATCATAATTTAGAACAGAGTCTTAAACAGCATATATACAAAGATTTAACGGGCGCTGATTTCCTTGTCAGTGTGGCCCTTCCCAAAACTCATGATAGCGTAGTAGTAACTTTAAGTTTAAAAAATGTCTTAGTAGGAGGGATTCTAGAAAAAGCAGGTCGAGGGAAAACTATCCATCAAGGTTATACAGCCATAAACCACTCTTTGGTTGAACTCACAAAGTATATTTACCCTGATTTAGGCATAATTGACGGCTGGATAAGTATGGAAGGAGAAGGCCCCAGTCGCGGAACACCTAAAAAAACGCATTTTGCTGCCTGCTCTCTTGAGCCTTTGGCTTTGGACTTAATAGTAGCTAAAATTATGGGTTTTGAAATTAAAGATAGTGGTTATTTGTATTTATTGTCAAAACAGAAAAAAATCACTCTGCAATCAATTGAGGTTTTGAGTAATAAGAACTGGCAAAAGATAAATTTTGCCTTTAAGCCCCATCCTTCTTTTGAAGAACAGATCAAGTGGAAAGCGTAAAACAAGCTTTATCCACAGCTAAAAGCATTTAAAAATGTTATGATGAAATAGGATTTGATATTAAAAAATACTATGCTTAAAAACATCAAAAAAGCTAATCCTGTTTTTTTGTTTTTGTTTGTCTTGTTTGTAGTTTCTTTTTTGTTCTTTCCGCAACAATTAAAAGCAGCAGAAAAATTTGAAGTGCCTTCTGGTGAAACTAAAACAGGTGTTCAGTTAATAACTCAGCCTGAAGCACAAATTGAAGGTAGAATAGAAGGCGATGTCTTTATTTTAAACCAAACCACAATAATTTCTGGCGTTATTGATGGAAATCTGTTTTTTGTAGGAAAAACCATCTCTTTAGAGAAAAACTCGGAAATCAAAGGTTCTGTTTTTATAGCTGCTGATACAGTTAATCTAAAAGGAATAATAGAAGGCAACAGCTATATTGCCTGTTCAAAACTTTACACCACCTCTTCTTTCAAACATAAAGGTGAGTTTAATTTTGTTGCTACTGAAGCAGAACTTAAAGGTGCCTATCACCAAAAAGCAAGAGCCAAAGCTTCCCAAATTAATCTTAAGGGAGCAGCTTTGTTAAAAGGAGCAAACTTTAGAGTTAAATACTTAAATTATGACAACAAAACTATTTCGCAAGGAGATTTGACCTATTACTCTCCCTATGAAGCTCTTGGTGAAAATCAAAAGTTGGCTTCCAGTTTAAAATGGAAAAAACTCCGGCTTCCTTCTTTTTGGCAAAAATTCAGTCTATATCTTAGCCAAAAAACTCTCAGCTTGCTTTATATTTTGATTTTTGGCTTTTTGTGGATCTGGCTTTGGCAGGAAAAATATAAAACTACTCTTGTCGCTTTACGGGAAAAGTTGGGTCCTGCCTTAGGCTGGGGGGTTTTAACAATTTTAATACTGCCTTCAGTCCTAATAATTCTTTTGGCTTCTGTTTTAGGTATACCTTTAGCCTTAGTTGTTATTGGAGCTTTTGTTTTCTGGGCTTATCTTTCTCCTGTGGTAGTTGGCGGACTGCTGGGAAATTATTTTCTACAGCTTATTGGCTATGACGGGGAAAAATACCCTTATCTTTCCCTCTTTCTTGGGGTCCTCTTTCTCTTTATCCTCTATGCTTTGCCTGAAATAGGTTGGGTATTCCGTTTCTTCACCATAGCTTTAGCGTTAGGAGCAGTAGTGGCAGGAAGAAAGGAGATTTTGGGTCTTAAATTTTAAATTTTCTCAACTAAAGAGCAGAAGCTTTCAAATAGCTTTTAGTACTTGATATTAGACCGCTTATTTTTCTCATTCCAATGTTCTTAAGAATGTTGGAATATAAAAAATAAGTTAATTAAAAACAAGAAACAAATTAAATCTCCCCAAAAGTAAGATAAACACCAAAAACCTAAAACAGTATTAGAATCAAGAAAAATACAGAAGAAATTCTTTTTTTAGATAACAAAAGAACTCATGTAAACCTTATCTTATTGACAAATAACATATAGAAACCTACGATAAGTGTAGGCCTATACATGGGCAAGAACATTAGAAGAAGGGAGATGTGAAAATTGGCAAAGAAAGGGACGAGCTACGACGCTACCCTACGAGACACTTCGCCTAAGGGTGGGATCACTGATCTAAACACAGGAAAAACAACCCAATACTATCCCGATAATTACCGTGTCTCTTGGCATGATCCTGGTCAAACCAATTTTCATTGGACAAACCAAAATGTAGCCAGAGGACATTCTGCACGACATTCGCCTCCCAAAGACAGCCGCAAATAGTTTCTTAATCATTCTAAGCGAGAGACAGTTGTCTCTCGCAGTTTTCTTTTTTAAACTAAAATCAAAAAATGAAGGTAACTAATAAAAACAAAAAACTTCTTTTTCAAACCAAATTTCCAAAGAAACAACTCGAGACTTATTTTAAAAAACTCAAGGTCAAGACAAATGAAAGGTTGAAAAAGGAAGAAATAGAGCAGATTTTTATTTGGGCTAAAAGAGATTTTAAACGAGGTAAAATATCTTTAGATGAGTTTGCTGATATTAGTGATTATTTGTGGACTAACCATATTCGCGATCAGGAAAAATTTAGAAGCAAGCTCGCTGAATTACTGTTAGCAACCGCTGAATTAAGTTACAACATTAGATTTGCCCACAGAGGGAAGATAGGAAAAGAACTACTTGCCACTCTTAAAAAAATCTGGACCTATAAACCAAACCATAATTCATAAACTAAAGTCTATCCAAGACTAAAGTGCACTTGAATTATTTGTCGCCCCCTCAGTTCCACTACCTAAACTCCAATACTCTAAAGGAATTATTTAAAACTTTAAGATATAACGTTATATTTCATTCCAATGTTCTTAAGAATGTTGGAATATAAAAATTAGGTTAGGTATTTGTTTGGACAGATACGTGTTCAAGTAGGAATAAATTTAATTTTTATTTCTCTTTCTCGCGGACCATCTAACTCTACTAAAAATATCTCCTGCCAAGTACCAAGTTGAATTTCCCCGTTTTCAACACTTAAAAGAAGATAAGGTTTTAAAAGACCGCTTAAAAGATGAGCCTGGGCATTGTTATCTATTTGGTTATGTTGCCAACTTCCAGAAGTAATTTTTTCAAAAAAACGCAAAACATCTTGCTTTAAACCTTCTTCGTCTTCATTTAACCAAAACCCTGCTGTAGCGTGCGGCAAAAAGAGATAAATTAAGCCATGGTGAAATTTAACACTTTCAGCAACTTTTTGGATCTTTGATGTGATTCTAATTAACTCTCGTTTACTTTCAGTTTGAACTACTATTTTTTTAAACATAAAGAAACAAATAAAGTAAGGAAATCTAAATAAATTTGCATCTTACCTGTATTTTAACATCTTGCTTTGCCAGAAGAAACTTTCTCTTGATTTTTGTTTTTCTTGCTTTAAAAATAAAAAAGCTCTTTAAAATCCAAAAAGGAAGGGAAAAAGAATGTCTCAGCTAAAAGCTGAAATCGCGGTAGCCAAAACACCACCTGTTGTTGTTAATGTACGCCAATTTCTCAGACTGCAAGCCGCTATTTTATTAATGGCGGCAATGTCTCACCTTGCAATCCTAATGCAGGATCAAGGTGAAGTAGTCAATATGGCTAAAAGCAGCTATGGAGTCGTGTTGTTTCTACTGCTTGTAGCTGCGGGACTAGAAACATTAGCTTTGGGTATCGACCATGGCAAGGATTGGGCAAGGATTATTACTATAGCATCCGGCCCAATTGTAATGGCCATAAGTTTCTTCTGGGTGTTAGGAGGAGTTGTAGGACTGATCTGGATTGCAGCTTATGCTGTAATCGTGGGTCAGCTATTCAAAGAAAAAGATTGGTTCCTTGTAGAAGAGCCAATTGATTTTGAGAAGCACCTGTTTCATTTTGTGATACTGGGAATACTAGTAGTTTTGGGATTTATCTTAGGCACATATATTGTCAATAATCCAGATGTGCTCATTAACAGTTGGAGTATGTCTGGGTAAAAACAACTGCCGCCAGCTTTGACTGGCGGCTTTTTCTACTCCTAATTTTATATACAACTACAACCAAAAAGTAAAATTTTGACAAAAAAGAATATCTTTTCTAATTTTAAACAAAACACCTTGACAAGGAGGCGAAAGAAATGGGAGAACAAGTAGTAAAAGAGTCTGGGAGCAGAATGAACCCTGCTCCTCTGCTAATAATTATTCCAACACTTTTACTTTTTATACTGTGGGGAGTTTGTTTTTCTGTTAAGTTTATGGCAAAAACTTACCTGTGCGAAATACTGGATAAATGTCAGATCGAAATATACGAAGATGGATATCCCAAAAACTATAAGCTGACAGAATTGTACTATCTATATGATCCTGAACAGCATACAATAAGCGGAGGGGGTATGGGGGAAGCTATGGTTGCCTTTAGCAACCCCTTGGAAGAGGTAAAAATTAAACAAATAGGATTTCCAAACTGCACCATCTCTTACGGCGAGATGGCGCTAGACGTTAACTTGAAGACCGGTGAAGTAGAGCCGGTCAACGATTTGGCTCGTGAAATATTTTTCCTAGAGGGGAAACGGTTCTTTTCAAGATAACTTATTCTCTCTACAAAATAAAGCAGCGTTATATAACGCTGCTTTGTGTTTCTATTATGCTTGTCGTGCCTATTGTTTTTCCCAAATTTTCTGATTTATTTTGTTTGCTGACTGATAGACATCTATTATGCCTGCCAACCAGACAAAAAGCATGATTAGAAAATCAATGTTTATTTTCTTGTTTTGTTTGTCTTTGTGCTATAATAGAAATAATGGCAGAGATTATTACTTTATTTTCCCTTAGTGCAATTGTTTTTGGTATTTTAGTGGTTATCAAACCAGCTATTATAAGCTATCTACTAGGGGGCTTCTTTATCTACTTGGGCATTTTAGGTATAGGGTTAGCTTGGCAAATCCATCGTTTTTTTAAACAAAAGTAATTTAAAAATAATATGAAAAACGAAACACTTTCCCAACTTTCCTTCTACCTCTCTGTTTTGGCAGTAGTTTTAGCTTTAGTCGGAGCCTTGGGGGTAGACATCTGGCTTGCTTCTACCCAATGGGTAGTAGTAGCCGCTGTTTTGGGTGTTTGGGCAATCTTTTTTAAAAATTAAATAAAAATTATGAAAGTTAAAGTTAACGAACAATCCTGTATTGGCTGTGGGCTTTGCATTTCAATATGTAGCGATGTTTTTGAGCTAGAAGGTGGCAAATCAAAAATAAAAAAAGACTTTGACCCAGAAGCAAACAAAGAATGCATTAAAGAAGCGGCTGCAAACTGCCCTACCCAAGCCATTTCTGTTGAGGATTAATTTTGAAAACTAAAACATCTATGCCTAAAAAAAAGAAGGAGAAAGAAGTAGGGGTAATCACCCACTATTTTGGCAAAATTAATGTAGGTGTGGTAAAAATTACCTCAGGTTCTCTGAAGGTAGGAGACAAGATTCACATTAAGGGAGCTACTACTGATTTTGAACAAGAGGTAAAATCTTTACAGGTAGATCATCAAGATGTTTCTGAAGTCAAAAAAGGCGAAGAGGCAGGGATGAAGGTTGATGATCGCGTAAGAGAAGAAGACAAGGTTTTTAAAATTGTGGAGTAAAGCAAAAACAACCTCTATGGGCAAAGAGGTATATGTTTTAATGGTGAGTGATTTGCATGATAACATTAAAGGTTTAGAGAAGCTTAAAAATTGGGTATCAAAATTCAAACCCCAGCTAATTATTAGTGCCGGAGATATCACTTCTCTTAATGTCCCTGACCAAATAGAAAGGTATAAAAATTTTCTCAAAACAATTGGTTGGCCAAAACAAAAAGTTTGGGCAATTGAAGGAAATAACGAACAAAAACAAACCGCAGAGTGGCTTAAAAGCAAAAAGATATATTTAAAAGAAAAACACTTTTATGGCTTTCGCTGGGTAGGCATAGGGGGTTGGGGAGAAACAACTCCCGCCCTAAAGCCATTTGACCAAAAAACAATCCTGATTACCCATATGCCGCCACAAAATATCTCTAAACATATTAACACCCCTAAATTTCATTTCTTTGGCCACTTACATCGGCCTTTTTTAAAAAGGAAATTATCAAACTTAACCTTGGTTCAAATCCCCCCTTTAATAAATCAGCAAGCTTTATTGTTTATTCTTCCTTCAGAAAAAATTAAACTTTTAGATTAATGTTTATTAAAATTGCCATTATTGTTGCTGTTTTAGTCGGTGCTTTTTTGGTTTTCCGTCTTTTGTTGTTTCTGGTGCGCTCTACCTTGGGTATAGGGTGGGGTATTATTAAGGCATTGTTTTTGGCTCTGTTTTTGCTTGTCTTGGGAGCAATAATAGTTTATCTTTATTTACGTTTTAAAATGTTGTCTTTCTTTAATTTGGGGTTATGAAATTAAAACTCAAAAAAAGTTTTACCCAGAGTTTAGCTGAAAATTTCAAGCTTCTTCTGGGCTATGCTCTGGGTTTAGTATCAGCTTTGGCTTGGAATGACGCTATTCAGTCATTTATCAAAACGATTTTTCCAAAAGAGTCGCTTTCCTCTCTTTTAGTTAAGTTTATTTATGCTATAATAATTACCGTTTTGGCTGTAATTGTTATTTTTCTCATAACTAAGCTGGAAAAGATTATCCCGGCTAAACTTCAAAAAACTAAAAAACAAGCAAGGAGGAAAAATGGCTGAAACAAAAATCGAAATCTACAAAACCCCTACTTGTCCTTACTGTTCTATGGCAGAAGAGTATTTTCAATCTCTGAATCTCCCTTATGTTGCTTATGATTTAACTCAACAGCCAGAAAAAGCTCAAGAAATGATGCAAAAATCAGGCCAAACCGGCGTGCCAGTAATAGTTTTAAATAAAAACGGGGAAGAAAAAGTAATCGTTGGCTTTAACAAACCTGAAATAGAAAGTTTTCTCAACATCAAAGAAAGCTAATGAATGAGAAAAAAATAAAACGGGAACTAAAAAAGCGTTATCGTTATTCTAAAAATATTTTTTATATCTTGCTGGCTCTAGTAATCATTTTGATCCTTATTGACTTAGCCCTCTTTTTTGTTTTTAAGGCAGTCAAAAGAGAAAACACCATAAAAGTTAATGTGGAAGGTATAAGCACAGAAGAAGGACAAAATTTAGAGGAGTATTTAAACCAAAAATAATGTCACCACTTACAACCTTTGAACTATTTGGGATTAAGTTGCAAGTATGGGGAGTGTTTTTTGCTTTAGGCACTATTCTATCTTTTTTGCTTTTTATTGCTTTAGCCAAAAAAGAAAAAATCTCTTTAGATTTAACTTATAATTTATATTTTTTGAGCTTTTTTTCTGCCTTGATAGGAGGAAGAATTTTTTATTTTCTTGTCCACCCCCAGTACTTTTCTTGGCCAGCTTTTTTTAGTTATTTTGAAGGAGGCTACATTCTTTTTGGAGCACTTTTACTTTCTTTTTTGATGGCGGTTTTTTATCTCTACTTACAAAAACAAAAAATAACTGTTATCTTGGAAATTCTTATATTGCCGGCTCTTGTAGCACTGGTTTTTATGCGCTTTGGCTCTTGGCTTACTCAAGACAATATTGGCACAATAACTAATTTGCCTTGGGCAATTGATTTTTTAGGAGAAAAAAGACACCCAATTGATCTTTACTTTATTCTTCTTGACCTCTATCTGATAGCTTTCTTTTTTTGGCTTAAATACTGGCGCCAAAAAGCTTTTTTCTGGATAGTTTTGTTTATGGCTATTGGCCGCTTGATTATTCACCACTTTATGACCTTTACTACTTTGTGGGATGCTAATTGCGATATTATTTTTTGGTCACTAGCCTTGGTTTTGTCTTTAGCTGGTTTGGGTAATGAATTTTCTTTTTTGGATAAAAAATATAAAAAAGCTTGACTCTCTGATACTTTTTTGCTAATCTAAAAATACAAAGAGCCGGCCCCCTGCTTAGAACGTAGGCAGGGGACTCCTTCACCTAGGGGACGCATCCTCTCTGGCCGGCTCGAGAGGGAAAAGGGCGCTCCTCTGGCCTGAATCTTGATTACCACTATTGATGGCCGCCTAATTAGGCCAGCCCAAGTCCCCAAAAAAGTGCAGGGGAGTGAGGGGAGCCGCTCCCTCTGCGAAATTCTAGAGGCGCCAAAAACTTGGCGCCTCTTTTCTTTTTTTAAATAACTGCTAAAATCAGTCAAACTTATCCACAGCTTTGCGCTTTTTATAACTAAAATTTGTGCTATCTTAATAATTAAGTAGTAAACTAATCTTAAGCTATGGCAAAGACCAAATTGGAAGACATCTTGGCTTCAAAAACGCAAGCTAAAATTATTGACTTTTTTGTGGCTAATCCCAGAAAAGAGTTCTATCAATCAGAACTTAAAAACAGCTTAAATGAATCACTTGGCTCCCTGCAGTATGAACTTTCTCGCCTAAAACGAATCGGTTTTTTAAAAGTACGCCGCACAAAAACAAGAACTTTCTATAAGTTAAATAGTGAGTACTTTTTATTAGGAGAAATCAGGCGGATAGTGAAAAAAATCAAAGAACAGTAAATCAAGCATTAAATTTGGCAATAATACTTTCCACCTCTTTTTCAGTTAAGCCGTGTTTTGATAAAGCTTCTTGAATCTTTTCTTGTTGAGCAAAAGGGCAAAAAACACACTGATCACCTATAATTGGTTCTAAAATTTTCTGCGCCTTTTGGCCTTTTTGCTCAAAAATTTCCTTTAGAGTTGAATCTTTTGAAATCATTATGAATTTTAGCTTGTATTAATGCTTCTAAATCTATTACTCAAGTTTTCTTATTATAGTTTTTCTTTTTTCGCCACTTTGTTAACCTCTCTTTAATGTGTTTTTCTGCCCCTTGCTCAGTAGGCTTGTAATACACTTTTTCTCCCATCTCTTTTGGAAAAAACTTCATATCTGGAGCAAAATGCTTATCAAAATTGTGAGCGTATTGGTAACCTTTTCCATAGCCAAATTTCTTCATTAACTCTGTAGAAGCATTGCGAAGTTCTAAAGGCACAGGATAAAGAGGAAGATTTTTAATATCGTTCTCTGTTTTTTTTAAAGCCAAATAAGAAGCGTTGCTTTTATAAGAAGTAGCTAAATAAGTAACTACTTGAGCTAAATTAATCGCTGCTTCAGGCATTCCCACAAACTCTACTGCCTGAAAACCGCTTACTGCCACTAAAAGAGCTAAAGGATTAGCATTGCCAATATCTTCTGAAGCTAAAATAACTAAACGCCGGGCAATAAAACGAGGATCTTCTCCTGATTCAAGCATCCGCGTCAAATAATAAAGAGCAGCATCAGGGTTAGATCCGCGAATACTTTTAATGAACGCTGAAATTGTGTCGTAGTGATGGTCTCCAGCCCGATCATAAAAAAGAACTTTTTTGGCTTTTTTAGCAATCTCTTTTTTGGTAATGGTCTTTTCTTTTTTATCAGCACAAAACTCAAGGATATTTAAAGCTATGCGGGCATCACCTGAACAAAGACTTGTTAAATAACCTAAAGCTTTGCTAGTGATTTTTAAATTTAAGTTGCCTAAGCCTCTTTTTTTATTTTTAAGCGCCCGCCAAACTATCTTTTTTATTTCTTCTGGCTTAAGAGGTTCAAAACGAAGAATGTGACAACGAGAAATAAGAGGGGGGATAAGGTAAAAAGAAGGATTCTCAGTGGTCGCGGCTATTAAAACAATTGTGCCGTTCTCGATATGAGGCAAAAAGGCGTTCTGTTGTTTTTTGTTAAAATGATGTATTTCATCTACAAACAAAAAGGTAAAAGTTCCGTTAAAATCTTTTAGTTTTTTAGCCTCCTCAATAACCTTTCTAATTTCTTTCACCCCAGATCCTACAGCAGAAAACTCCTTAAAAGAACCTTTTAATTCTTTTGCTAAAATCCGGGCTAAAGTAGTTTTTCCTGTCCCCGGAGGTCCCCAAAAAATTAAAGAAGCACAACGGCCCCTATATAACCCTCTTAAAAACTTCCTCTTTTTTAACAAGTGGCTTTGACCTATAAATTCTTTTAAACTCTGCGGCCGCATTCTTTCAGCTAAAGGCTCTGTTCTTTTCATTGTTTTTTATTATGGAAGAAAACTTATTTAAGCGCAATTTTAACTTGACTTTATTTATATTTTTCCCATAATAATAATGCCTCCTTAGCGGGAGGAGGAGGTGAGCCTAGCGTAACAGGCTCGCAAGGCCCATCCGCCTACTCCCGCCCAAAAGACACC
>JAGGWG010000016.1 GCA_021157605.1 bacterium
AGTTATCTCCAAAGACAAAGCTAACAACAGATCCCTTTCTGACAGCCTAGTCTTTATTACTGCTAAACCCAAAGAATCAGTCTATGACCTTATCCTTAAAGTCCTGAATAAATACTTTGGGTGGATGATTAAGAAGTTTAGGAGGTAAATAGATCTCTTTTAAATTACCAATCTGCGGCAAAGGGCAAAAGTTAATTTTTAAAAAAGGCCAAAGGGAAGAGGTTGGGGTAATAACAAAATGGTTAATTGTTGTTTGACAATAGTTTTCTTCTTATCTAAATTTAAACCGATGATAGATAGAATTCTTGGCCGGTTTTCCAATGATATTGGTATTGATTTGGGCACTTGTAATACTTTGGTTTATGTTAAGGGCAAAGGAGTGGTTATTAAAGAATCTTCAGTTGTAGCTCTTAACCTTAAAACCAAAGAGATTTTAGCTATTGGTGATGAAGCTAAAAAAATGGTGGGCAAAACCCCAGCCCATATTGTTGCCATTAAGCCCTTAATGGATGGTGTTGTCTCTGATTATGAAACTACAGAAGAGATGCTCTCTTATTTTATTAAAAAAGTCCATTATAAAAGTTTTTCTTTGCTTTCTCGCCCTAGAGTTGTGGTTGGTATCCCTTATGGAGTAACTGAGGTAGAAAGAAGAGCGGTAGAGGAAGCAGCAATGAATGCTGGAGCCAGAGAGGTTTATTTAATTGAAGAACCAATGGCAGCAGCAATTGGGGCCCGGCTTTCAGTGCAGGATCCTGAGGGATCAATGGTAGTTGATATTGGTGGTGGTACAACTGAGGTAGCGGTTATTTCAATGGGAGGAATTGTGGCTTCAAGGTCATTAAGGATTGCTGGTGATGAAATGAATGAGGATATTATTGACTATGCTCGGGAAAAGATGAATCTGCTTATTGGAGACCGCACCGCTGAGGAGGTAAAGGTTTCCATTGGTTCAGCTTTGCCTACAGGCAAAATAGAGGAAATGGTGGTGAGGGGTAGGGATATGGTTTCTGGTTTGCCTAAAGAAATGGTTATAAATAGCGATCAAACAAGAGAGGCTATTTCTAAGAGTCTTTTATCAATTATATCTGCTATAAAAAGTACTTTAGAAGAGACTCCTCCTGAACTGGTTTCTGACATAATGAAAAGAGGAATTGTTTTGGCTGGAGGAGGGGCACTGCTTAGGGGATTAGACAAGCTTATAGAAAAGGCAACAGAAACAAAAGTTTATATTGCTGATGATCCAATGGGGTGTGTAGTCAGAGGTTGTGGTATAGTTTTGGAGAGTTTGAAGGAACTAAAAGAGGTGCTTTTGCCTTCAGAAATTCGTTAAAACTATGGATAATAAATGGAAGAAGATTGCTTTTAGAGTGGCTATAGTGATAGTTTGTTTTTGGCTGATTGAATTTTTAACCCCCCATTTTTCCTTAACCCAAAACTTGAGGCAAGCTTCTTTGGAACTGTGGTCTTATCCAGCGAACTATTTTTCCCATCTTTATTTAGGCTTAAGTAGGGTCGGTGATCTTTTTAATCTTTCCCAAATCAAAAATGAAAACTTGAAACTCAAAGAAGAGACTTTGACTCTCAGGCAGGAGAATGAAGACTTAAAACAAAAGCTTTCGGCTTTTAATAAGTGTGCTGAACTTCTTAAACTTTACCCCTCTTTAGAGACTATTCCTGCACAAGTACAGGGTTTTTTTCAGGAAGGAGGAAGAGCATACTTGCTTTTGACTAAAGGCAAAGATGATGGTGTTGAAATAAATAAGGCAGTGGTATGGGGGAAGTATTTGGTAGGAAAGGTTGTAGAAGCATATCCTCATTCTGCAGTTGTAGAGACAATTTTGAGTCGCCGTTTAGTAGCCAATGTATATTTAAGCGATAATGCAGAAGCCAAAGGGATAATCCGTGGTTATCTCAGCAATGGTTTAATTTTAGAAGGCGTTCCTACAGAATTTCAAATTAATCAAGGAGGAATAGTATTAACTTCTGGTTTAGGCGGGGTTCTTCCTCCTCATTTGATAGTGGGGAAGATCATCAAGAAAATCTCTTCTACTTCTGAGGTATCGCAGAAATTTTTGCTGGAACCTTTAATAGATTTTCATAATTTAGAAGTAGTGTTTGTGGTTAAAAGATAAAATATGGCTAAAAAGTTTTTATTTTACAGCCTGCTTATTATATTGATAGTTATCTGTCAAGCTTATGTTTATCCTCAATTTTTTGTAGCAGGGTTTTTTTTAATTATTTGGCTTAGTTGGGGTGCAAGAGAAGTTTATTCTTTTTTGATTATCTCTTTGATTATAGATTTGGCCTCAAGTTTGCCTTTTGGTTTTTTTACCTCAATGAGCTGGTTGTTCTTTTTTTCTACTTTATGGGTTCAGAAAAATATTTTTAGACACTGGAGTTTTTGGAGCAAGTGGTTGTGGATTATGGTTGGAGAAGGTTTTTTTCTTTTTTTCTTTCTCTGGTTGAGCCAAAGTTTGTTTGTGGGATGGTGGCTAAGAGCTCTTCTGTTTTCGTCTTTGTTTGTGGTATTGTTGCTTGTGTTTTGGGAAAAAATAAAACCTTTGCTTGAGCAGGAAGGGTTTTTGACAAGAGAGAAAAAAGTTCAGATTGAGATTTGATTATGAAAAAGAGAGATATTTTTTCTGAGTTTGAACCAAATTTAGTTGATGGTTTTGAAAGAATGAAGATTAAAAAAGTCAGATTTGAAGTTTTGGTTTTTTTATTATTATTGTTTTTCCTTTTTCTTTTGTTCAGGGTTTTTCACCTTCAGATTGCTCAATCTGCTTACTTTCAGGAATTAGCTTCAGGTAATCGTTTGCGTCGCGTCTATATAGTCCCGCCTCGGGGACTTATTTTAGATAGAAATGATAAAAAGTTGGCTTTTAATGAGGCAGCTTTTAGTTTGGTAATTAGTCCTTTGGATTTCTCCCAGAATCCAGAAGAAAGAAGAAATGTGTATAATCAGATAAAAGAAGAGTTGAATTTAGATATTGCTCAAGAGGTAGAAAAGGCTTTAGATAAAAATATCAAAGAAGAGATAGTCTTTCTTCTTGACATTGAAAGAACTAAAGCCCTAATTCTACAGGAAAAGTGGTCTCTTCTAAAAGGTGTCAAAATTGAAGAAAGGTTTAAAAGAAAATACACAGCTGGGCTTTCACATATTTTGGGTTATTTGGGCAAAATCACAGATGAGGAGTGGTCTGTTTATAAAGACAAGGAGTATCTTTTTTATGAGTGGGTAGGTAAGGCAGGTTTAGAAAAGGAATATCAGGATGAGCTTAGGGGGTATCCCGGGGGCAAAGAGGTAGAAGTGGATGCTTTAGGCAAAATTCAAAAGATTTTGGCTCAAAAGGAGGCTCAGCCCGGAGCTAATCTCAAACTCTATCTTGATTTGGATCTTCAGCTCAAAGCCAGAGAGATTTTAGAGCGCAAGCTTAAAGATTTAAACTTAAAAAAAGGGGTAGTAGTTGCTTTAGATCCCAAGACCGGGGGTGTATTGGCTATGGTTTCTTTGCCTGATTATGACAATAATTTATTTTTGGACCATACTAACAGCTTGTTGCAACAAGTTTTGACTTCTTTAGACCACCCTCTTTTTAATCGGGTTATTTCAGGATTATATCCCTCTGGCTCTACTATTAAACCAGTAGTGGCAGCAGCCGCTCTTCAAGAGGGAATTGTGGGGGCTTTGAGCAGTTTTCTTTGTCAAGGCGAACTTACAGTTCCCAACCAATATGATCCTTCTATTGTTTACCATTACAAAGATTGGAAGACTCATGGGATAGTTGATGTTCGTAAAGCCATAGCTGTCTCTTGTAATGTGTTTTTCTATATTGTTGGCGGAGGTTATCAGGATTTTCGAGGGCTTGGCGCAGAAAGACTAACTAAGTATTTTCGCTTTTTTGGATTAGGGCAGAAAAGCGGGATTGATTTACCTCAGGAATTAGGAGGTCTTATTCCGACTCCTGACTGGAAAGAAAAAACAAAAAAAGAACCTTGGTATTTGGGGGATACTTACCATTTGTCTATAGGTCAGGGGGATTTATTGGTTACGCCCTTGCAGGTGGCTCGCTATACCATGGTTATTGCTAATGGTGGTTGGCTTTATCAGCCGCATTTAGTTAAAGAGATTTTGGATGCCCAAGGTAAAAAAATAAAAACAATTACACCTGAAGGAGAGAAACTGCCAGTGGCTGAAAGTAATCTGGAGATAGTAAGGGAGGGGATGAGGCAGGCGGTAATTTCTGGTTCAGCTAATCAGTTGCAGTCACTTAGTATCACTTCTGCTGGTAAAACTGGCACAGCTGAAGATCCGACTGGTTCGGGTGAGCCCCATTCTTGGTTTACCTGTTTTGCTCCCTATGAAGACCCTCGAATCGTGGTTACAGTAATGGTGGAACACGGAGGAGAAGGGTACAAAGTAGCTGAGCCAATTGCTAAAGAGATTTTAGAGTTTTGGCAAAACAAAATAGAGGAAAAGTAGATTAAAAGCGATCTTATACCCTATATTAACTGGTTTAAATAGTTAATGTAGTTAATATTTTTAGTCTCACAGCAGAGCAGATTTTAGATTTTAACAGAGGGTTAGAAGTTTGGCTAAGAATAAGAAGTGGTTTTCCACAGATTTATTCTTTTGTTGTGTTATAATAACCATAAAAGTTTTTATGCGCCAAAATCTAAAAAAAGATATGGAACATAATGTTGTTATTAAAACAAAAGATCTTTTTAAGAGCTTTTTTGTTGGTGGCGTAGAAACCCCGGTTTTAAGAGGGATAAACTTAGAAATAAAAGGAGGAAAATTAACTTTAATTTTTGGCCCTTCTGGTTGCGGCAAGACAACTCTCTTAAATGTGGCCATTGGCTTAGAGCCTCCCACAAAAGGCAAGGTGGTTGTCAGAGGGGAAGATATTTATGCTTTAAATGATGACGAGAGAGCAAAATTTAGAGCCAGGCGTTTTGGAATGATTTATCAGATGCCTTATTGGGTAAGAAGTTTGAGCGTTATAGAAAATGTAGCTCTTCCTTTAATTATTATGGGCGAAAGTGAAGGTTATGCTCTTGCTAGAGCCAAAAATGTTTTAGAAGAAGTGCATATGGAAAAGTTTGCTCACTATCGTCCTACTTCACTTTCAGGTGGTCAGCAGCAACGGGTTGGTTTAGCACGGGCTTTGGTAGCTTCTCCATGGATAATTTTTGCTGATGAGCCTACAGGTAATTTGGATTGGGAAACAGGTATGGAGATTATGGAGCTTTTGCTTGATTTAGCACGGCGGCATAAAAGAACTGTAGTTTTAGTTACTCACAACCAAGATTATCTTAAGTTAGCAGATGAAGTAAAATATATGATTGATGGCCGTTTAGTTAATCCTGAAGAGTTTGAGAAGTTGACTAAAGCAAAATTGCCAGTAAAACACTAATTGTTTGTGTATGCGTTTTTCCTCAATTCTTAAAATTTCCTACAAAAATCTGGCTGTTTTTAAAATGCGTTCTTTGGTAACTTTAGGGGGTATGACGGTAGGTATTGCCGCTATAATCTTCCTAGTTTCTTTGGGTTATGGTTTGCAGTTTTTGGTTAAAAAAGAGTTGGCTACATTGGAGGATTTGAAAACTATTGATGTTTTTCCAGGGGGCAGCGCCTTGCCTCTTTCTGTAGATAATCTAAAAGAGATAGAAAAGATGGATGCTGTAGAAAATGTTTATCCAGTAGTAGATATTGCTTCCAGACTAAAACATAACCATTCGTTAGTAGAGGCTTTAGCTCATAGTGTTAAGTATGACTATTTGAAAACCCAAAAAATCACCAATGAGGAAAAGGAATGGGGAAGAAGAGAGATTATTGTTACTAAAGCTGTTTCTAATCTTTTTGGGAAGTCGCCGGGGGAGATGATTGGGCAGGAAGTGGAGTTGCAGATGGTTTTATCAGCTGATCTTTTGGGCAATGATGCTTCAAAAAAGACGATTAGCGGAGAAAAGTTCAAGATAAAAGAGGTTTTAACCAATGAGGAGCAGAGAGCAGAGTTTTATCTGCCTATTGATTTTCTTTGGGATAAAGGTTTGCAGAATCATACCTTGGCAAAAGTAATAGTTTCTGATGTAAGGAAGATCAATTCTTTGCGGAAACAGATTGAAGCGATGGGTCTTAAAACTGATTATGTTGGTGATACTTTAGCGCAGGTAGATCGCACCTTCCAACTTTTCCGCATTTTTCTAGGTGTTTTTGGTGGTGTAGCTTTAGTAGTTGCAGCTTTAGGTATGTTTAACACCTTAACGGTTTCCCTTTTAGAAAGAATTAGAGAAGTAGGATTAATGAAGGCTTTGGGCATGAGAGCCAAAGAGGTGGGAGGGCTATTTGTAACAGAAGGCATTATTCTTGGTGTTAGTGGTGGAGTTATTGGCGTGGTATTGGGGGTTGTTTTGGGCAAGATATTAAATTTAATAGTTGGTTTATGGGGTAGAGGTGAGATGGGTAATATTGTTAATTTCTTTGCTACTCCATGGTATTTTGCCTTTTTTGTTGTCGGTGTTTCTTTGGTTATTAGTCTTTTTGCAGCTATATACCCTGCTCGTAGAGCTATTAAAATTAGAGCTTTGGACGCTTTACGTTTTGAGTAAATCTTAGCTGTTTGTAATTTGAGAAATAAAAGAGAGGGCTTTTTCTTTGCCAATAAGGTTTAAAAGCAAGCCGGCTCTTGGTCCAGATTTTTTGTTGAGAAATATCCTGTAAATTAGAGCAAAACCTTGTTTTGCCTGCAGGTTGTGTTTTTTTAAACTCTCATAAATAAGATTTTGCAGTTCTGAATCATTTAGGTTTTTCTTCTGCCATTGAGAGGCAAAATCAAGAAGGAAGTTTTTTTCTTGGGTTGAGAGTTTGGGGGGTTTTGACAAGCAGAGCTTTATTTTTTCATTTTTAGAACCATATTTTTTAACCCAGTTTAAAGCTTTGGGGATTAATTTTTTTATCTCTCTAAGAGAGATTTTTGCACCACTCTTTTTTAGTATTTTTTGGATTTGGGTTGCCTTTTGAGTTAATTGGGCTACCAGAATAAAGTGTCCCCAAGGCACAAAGGTAATTTTTTTAAGGTTTGGAGTGTTAAATATATATTGGTAGAGCTTTATTTTGTCTTTAGAAAGTTTGTTTTTTTGAAAACGTCTGATGTCAGCTGCTATTTCTTCAGAAAGACGCAGAGCATCACGAGGATCGAAAAATATTGGTTTTTGTGGCAAAACCCTTAAAATAATGTATTTGATAATTTCAGGTGGGAGAGTGTTTGTTAAATCTTTGACGCTGACCACATTTCCTTTTGAAGATGATATTTTCCCCTTGACTCCTTTAAGATAGATAAGATCATAAGGTATGCCAAGGGGAACTTCTTTTTGAAAAATCTCTTTCATTAGAACTTTGGCTGTATCATAAGAGCTGCCAACAGAGGCGTGTTCCTTGCCAAATGGTTCAGCGCTAGTATTGAAATACTGCCACCAAGCCAGCCAATGGAGTCGCCACATTAGTTTTCCTCCGCCAGAGGTATAGTTTGTTTTGCCTTTAAAGCCGCATTTGTGACAGAGTATTTGCACTTTTTTTTGGGCAAAATCTGTTTTTACCACCTCTGTATCTACAAGGCTATGGCATTTGGGGCATAATGGTTTAAAAGGCGAAAAATTTTTTTGGATTTTAGTTTTGGCTACTTTCTTGAGAATTTCAGCTATTTTTTCCTTATTTTTAAGAGCGGTTTCAATATAAGGATCAAAAGCGCCTTTTTTGTAAAGTTCAGAGGCACGAAAAATTTTGGGTTGAAGGTTTAAGTATTTAAGAGTTTTTTTAAAAGGTTCAAAAAAATGTTCGGCGTAGTTTTGGTGGCATCCTTTAGGGTCAGGTATAAGGAAAAGAGGCTGGCCAATGTATTTTTCAAATTTTTGGGGTAAAAAAGGGTAGAGTTTTCTCAAATGATCAAAATCGTCTAAGATAAAATAAAAATTAGCTTTTTTATTTTCTTGTTCAACAAACCAAGACACTATTGAGGCAGTTAAAACTTCTCTTAGGTGACCTATATGAAAAGGACCTGATGGAGTTACTCCAGTAGTAAAGTTATAAGATTTGAGTTTTTTTTCTAAAAGCTGTTGAGCTATTTTTTCTGCCCACATAAATTCTTCTTTAAATTAGAGCTTAAATAATTGTAAGAGATTAAGAGCACAAACTCAAGGGGAGATTAAAAAAGGCTTTATTTTACTTCTAATATCTTTATTTTTTTAATTCCCTTTGGGGTTTTGATTTCTGCGATTTCTCCCCTGCTTTTACCTAAGAGAGCCTGTCCCCAAGGAGAACGGTAAGAGATTTTTCCTTCATTAGGATTAGCTTCTCTGTCGCCTACAATTTCATATTCTTGAGTTTGAGCGCCAAACTGAATTTTGACTTTGGAGCCAATAGTAATAATTCCCTTATTAGAGGCTCGTCTTACAATTTTTGCTTGTACAAGGATATTTTTTAATTCAGCAATTTCTTGCTCCAATAAAGCCTGGCGGCTTCGGGCTTCCTCAAACTCTGCATTTTCAGATATGTCCCCAAATGATTGAGCTTCCTTTATCTCCTCAGTAATTTTCTTTCTTTCTCGTTTTTTGAGTCTTTCCAGCCTTTTTTTAAGCCGCTGATAGGCGGCTGGGGTCAAAAGGATTTGTGCCCGGCGGGTTAATGAGAGTAATCTTTTGCCAATTCTTTTTTTGAACATAAGCTTTCTCTATCTAAAAAAATAATAAATTCATTTTGGCAAAGAGGCTTTTGGCTGTCAATAGTTTGTGATTGATAAAATTAATTCTTTTTGTTAATGTTTGAGCGATGAGGATTTTTGATTTTTATCAAAAGTGGGCAAATCAAAGAGAGATAGGTCGTTTACAAAAAATAGTAGCTGAAATTAATAGATTTGAGCCAGAGGTTAAAAAGCTTAAAGATAAAGATTTTCCTGCTAAGGTCAAAAAGCTTGCGCAAGAGATCAAAAAAGGAAAAGATAGAGATGTTTTGCCTTATGTTTTTGCTTTAGTAAGAGAAGCAGCTTGGCGTACTTTAGGCCAAAGACATTTTGATGAGCAGCTAATGGGGGGGGTTGTTCTTTATGAAGGCAAGATCGCAGAGATGAAAACAGGTGAAGGTAAAACTTTGGCTGCTACTTTACCTTTAACTTTAATGGCTTTAAAAGGAAAAGGGGCGCATTTGGTTACAGTTAATGATTATTTGGCTCGCCGAGATGCTTCTTGGATGGGGTCAATTTACAACTTTTTGGGTCTTTCAGTGGGAGTAATCCAACAGCAGGGAGGGGCTTTTGTCTATGATCCCGGATATGGAGAAAAGGAGGCTAAGGGAGGAGAAGAAACGGTTTTTGTTGATGTTAAACACTTGCGTCCTGCTTCCAGAAAAGAAGCTTATGCTTGTGATATCACCTATGGCACTAATAATGAGTTTGGTTTTGATTATCTGCGTGACAATATGGCTCGCCAACATAAAGATATTGTGCAAAGAGAACTGTATTATGCCATTATTGATGAAGTTGATTCTGTTTTAATTGATGAGGCCCGCACTCCTTTGATTATTTCTGCTCCAGCTGAAGAGGCGGAGGATCTTTATACTTTTTTTGCCCGGTTGGTTAAAGAGTTGGAAAAAGATAAAGATTATGAGTTAGACGAAAAAGAAAGGGCAGTTAGCTTGACTGATCGGGGTACAAAGAAGGTGGAAAGAATATTAGGCGTCAAAAATCTTTATAACCCTTTAGCAACTAAGAAATACGGTGGTGCGGCTATGCTTCATTATCTCTATGAAGCATTACAAGCCAAGGCACTTTACCATCGTGACAAGGATTATATTGTGAGAGATGGAAGGGTGATTATTGTTGATGAGTTTACTGGAAGATTAATGCCTGACAGGCGTTATTCTGAAGGATTACATCAGGCAATTGAGGCTAAAGAAGGGGTAAAGATACGACGTGAAAGTATAACTTTAGCTACAATTTCTTTTCAAAACTACTTTGGTCTTTATAGGCATTTAGCAGGAATGACAGGTACGGCTCTTACAGAGGCAGAAGAGTTTAGAAGGATTTATAATTTGGAAGTGGTCGTTATTCCCACTCATAGACCAATGATTAGAAAAGATTGGGCTGATAGGGTTTATAAGAGTGAAAAAGGCAAGTTTAAAGCTGTAGTTAAAGAGATCAAACAGCGTCATCAAAAAGGGCAGCCTCTTTTGGTTGGCACTCTCTCTATTGAGAAATCAGAATATCTTTCGCAATTATTAAAACAAGAGGGAATAAAGCACGAGGTTTTAAATGCTAAACACCACGAAAGAGAAGCTAAAATTATTGCTAAAGCTGGTCAAAAAGGAGCAGTGACGATTGCTACCAATATGGCTGGTAGAGGTGTAGATATTATTTTGGGTCCCCAAGTTAAAAAACTAGGCGGCCTTTGTGTGGTGGGCACTGAGCGTCACGAGTCTCGCCGGATTGATAATCAGTTGCGTGGTCGGGCTGGTCGTCAGGGAGACCTGGGAGAATCAATCTTTTTTGTTTCTTTAGAGGATGAACTGATGCGCATCTTTGGCGGAGAGCGGATTAAAAACTTAATGACTATGCTTAAGATACCTGAAGATGAGCCAATCGAAAGCCGTCTGGTTTCTCGGGCAATTGAGTCAGCGCAGAAAAAAGTGGAAGCCTTTAACTTTGATTTACGCAAACACCTACTTGAGTTTGATAATGTTTTAAATAAACAGAGAGAGAGGATTTACAAGGAACGCAGAGCTATCCTTTTGGCTAAAGGGGACGAAATAGAAAAAAAGGTTTTTTCTTTGCTTAAAGAGTTTCTTTTGTATCTATCCGCTCTTTATTTTGTGGACAAAAAACAGGCTTTAGGAGAAATAGAACAGGTTTTTGGTGGAGAAAGTAAGGTTTTGCTTAAAGTTAAGGAAGTAAGGGACGAAACAGGACTTTTTTCTCTTCTTTTGGCACAGGCAAAAAGTATTTTTAAGGAACGCCGACAAAAATACGGAGAGGTTTGGATCCAGATGTTAAAGCAGTTTTATTTATCAGTAGTAGATTCTCTATGGGTAGATCACTTAACTATTATGGAAGATCTGCGCCGAAGCGTGAGTTTGAGAGGATATGGTCAAAGGGATCCCTTAGTGGAGTATAAAAAAGAGGGGTTCAAGCTGTTCAGCGAGCTTAAAGAGTCTTTAAAGGAACAATTAGCTAAAGTGGTTTTAAGAGCTGTGCCCCAACTTCCTGAAGAGGAGGAAGGTAAAACGTTGATTTATGAGGCTCCAAGCGAACAACAGGCTGCAGGTACTTTCTCTGAACTTCAGGGTCAAAATAAAGATGGAAACAGAAACCAAGATAGATCTTCTCAAGGTCAAACTCCGTCATTTAAAATCGGCCGCAATGAACTCTGTCCCTGTGGTTCGGGAAAGAAGTATAAGAAATGTCATTTAGGCAAACCTCTTTCTGCTGAAGAACAGCGACTTTTCCAACTTTATATTAATAGGCCAGAAGAGTGGGAAAAGGAAACAGGGCAGAAGATTAAGAGAAAGAAATGAGCTCCTCTGATCTTAAGGTTTTTTCTTTTATAGAGAAAAGGGCGCGGCGTTGGTGGCATTTAGGTTTTAAAGTTTTGCGTTTTCTTTTTTTCTCTCTTCCTTCAGGGCGCACACTTTCTTATTTTTGGCACTTATTTAGGGGGCAGTTAAGTATTAAAATCAATGGTTTTTCTTTAGAGTTAGATCCAAAAGATAGGGGGTTGAGCCGCGATTTTTTTCTTTATGGCAATTATGAGATTTACTCCTCTGCTTACCTTTGGAAAAAACTGGATTCTAAAAAAATTATTTTAGATGCTGGATCGAGTTTTGTTTTTACCCTTTATTAGAAGCCCAAAAAGTAGGTCCAAGAGGTCGTGTCTATGCTCTTGAGCCTGTAAGCAGAAGTTTTGCTTTGTTGCAAAAAAATATTACCAATAACAAAAAGCAAAAAATAATTTTTCCTTATCGTTTAGCTTTAGCTCCGCAAGACGGTATAGGGATTATGTGTATTAAAGATCGGCACAACGCTTCTTTTTTAAGTGGCTACTCTCAAACTGAGAAGCGAGAAGGTGTTTCAAAAGAAAAGGTCAGAACAGTAACTTTGGATAGTTTTTTAAGAAACAAGCCCTTACCTCATCTTTTGCGTTTAGACACAGAAGGTATGGAAGCAAAGGTTTTTTTAGGAGGTAAGAAGGTGCTTAGAGCAATTCCTGAAATTATGGTAGAGATTCATCCTCATCTAATTCCTAAAAAGCAGTTTTTGGCTATGTGTTCTTTTTTGCAAAGATATGGTTTTTATCCGGAGGCAATTATTGTTGATCCTTATCCTTGTTGGATTACTCCAGATAAGAAGTGGAAAAGATTAGCCCTTTTGTTTAGTTATCTTTGTGGTGACAGAAACAAATTTGGAATTTTTAAAGGCAGCTGGTCTTCTTTTAAAAAAGCTTATTTTTTAAAAAATATCTCTTTTTGTGTTTATTTTGTTAAAAAGTAGTTTGCTAAGTGTTTAAATCTTTGTGCTATAATTAATAACTGTGGAAAAAAAACCTATTGTTAAAATAAGAGGCTTGACTAAAATATATTCCCCAAATATTGAAGCCTTGCTTAATGTAGATTTTGATCTTTTTGATAAGGAGTTTGTTTGTCTTATTGGTTCTTCAGGAGCGGGAAAATCTACACTAATAAGGCTTTTAATCTGTGAAGAAAAACCTACACGGGGTCATGTTTTTGTTGCTGGTAGAGACATAACTAAGCTTAGAGCTTCTGAAATTCCTTTTTACCGCCGCCGAGTAGGGGTTGTTTTTCAAGATTTTAAACTTTTGTCCCGCCGGACTGTTTACGAGAATGTAGCTTTTGCTTTAGAGGTTGCTGATGCGCCACCAAAAGAAATTAGAGAGAGAGTGCCTTTTGTTTTGGATCTGGTTGGACTGAAGGAAAGAGCGTCTCATTTTCCTGATAGTCTTTCCGGAGGTGAGAAGCAGAGAGTAGCTATTGCCAGAGCTATTGTGAATGGTCCCAAGCTTTTAATTGCTGATGAGCCCACCGGGAATTTGGATCCCAAAACATCTTGGGAGATAATGCGTTTGCTGTTGGAGATTAATAAGCGGGGGACAATGATACTTCTGGCTACTCACAATAAAGAGATAGTGGATCGATTGCGTAAAAGAGTAATTCTTTTAGACAGGGGAAGGGTAGTCAGCGCTCATAAGCATACCTATCACTTAAGATAAACAATATGTATAATTGGTTTAGAGTTCTAAAATTTGGCTGGCTAAACTTCTGGCGCAACTGGGTGCTTTCTTCAGCTTCTATTATTGTTTTAGCTATTGCTCTTTTGATTATTTCTACTTTTGTAGCTTTTAATTTTCTTTTACAAAAAACAGTAGAGGGAGTTAATCAAAAGGTGGATGTAATCGTTTATTTTAAAGATTCGGCTAAAGAAGAAACAATAGAGGAGATAAAAAATGAGCTTTCTGTTTGGGATGAAGTAAAAAGTGTCAATTATATTACCAAAAAAGAAGCTTTAGAAAAATGGTTGTCTACGGTAGAGGATGAACGTTTAAAAGATATTGTTTCAGAGAGAAACAATCCTCTGCCCAGAAGTTTGGAGATTAAACTTGTTTTACCTGAGTATGCCTCTAGAGTAGTAGAGTATTTTAGTCAGGAGGAAGTAAAGAGTGATGTTTCTAAAGTTCGTTATAACCGCTTGGTAGTAGATAAGATTATTACATATTCAAAAGCAGTAAAAAAAGTAGGCATTTCTTTGAGTATAGTTTTTGCTTTAGTGGCTGTTTATGTGGTTCTCAATACTTTGCGTTTAGCTGTTTACGCGCGCCGTAATGAGATTGAAATAATGAAACTTGTTGGTGCTTCTCCCAACTATATTGTAATGCCCTTTATAGTAGAAGGTATAATGTTTGGTGTTTTGGGAGCGGTTTTAGCTTTTGCCCTAACTCTTTTGGGGGCAAAATATGCCCTAAGTGTTCTTTTCCCTAAAGAGATTCTCAATGAAATATCTTCTTTTTTGCAGTTTAGTTCATTTGGTTTAACTCGTGTTTTTGCCCTTCAGATAGGTTTAGGGGTTTTAGTCGGTGTAGTTTGCAGTTTGGTTGGGGTAAAGAAATATCTGAGATAAAATTGGTAAAGATTTTGTGGTATAATAAAAAAACAATGTTTTCTTCTTCTAAAAAAGGCATGCCAAAAAGGTATTTATTGATATTGTTATTTATTCTTTTAACCCCTGGTTTTGTTTTTTCGGCTTCGCTTCAAGATAAATTGAATGAATTAAACAGAAAAATAGAGAGCTATAAAGAGGAGATTGAAAATTCGCAGAAAAAAGCTGAGACTCTACAAGAGCAGTTAACTTCTCTAAGCCAACAGATTGCTACAGTTGAAACTCAGATTAAAGATACAGAAGAGAAGATTACAGCTACCGAAAAAGAGATTATTAGGCTTTCCCAAGAAATAGAGGCTAATAATAAAAAGTTGGCTGAGCAGGAGAGTATTTTGGATGACTCTTTGCGTTTTTTGTATGAAACAGGGGATACGCCTTTTTTAGAACTGCTTTTAGCCAGCGACTCTTTTAATCAGGCTTTAGACAGGATGGAGTATATTTCTTGGGTAGAGAAAGAAATTGAGGAGACAGTAGCAAAAATAGAAGCTATTAAAAAGAAACTGGAGAGTGATTTATCTCAACAGCAGAATAAAAAGAAGGAACTTTCTAATCTTAAAGAGGAACTGCGTTCGCAAAGAAATGCTTTAGAGTATCAAAGTGAGCAGAAGCAGTATCTTTTAAGTGTTACTAAAGGTCAAGAGGAGAAGTATCAGGAGTATTTAGCTAAAGCCAAAGAAGAGTTTCGTCGGGTTCAGGCTCAGTTAGCTCGTCTTTTTTCAGGCAACTACGTTTCTTACGGCCATGTAAAACAGGGAGATATTATTGGTTATCAGGGGAATACAGGTTTTTCCACTGGTTCTCATCTTCATTTTGGAGTTTATATAGGCAACCAAGATGTTGATCCTTTGCCTTATTTACAATCAGGAAGGTTGGCTTGGCCCTTTCCTTTAGGTAGTTTTGTTATTACTCAAGGTTATTGGGGTACTTTTAGCCATAGAGGGAGGGGTTGGCCCGGAGGGTTGGATTTAGTGGCTTATGATGGAGCGCCGGTAAGGGCTGCAGCTGATGGAGAGATTATTGCCAATGTAAGGCAGGATTGGGGGTTTGGTCATTTTATGATTGTAGATCATGGCGACATCAAAACTTTATATGCTCACTTAAAATAGAAGGGCTGGTTTAACTTTCTTTTTGTTTTTATAATAAAAATGTGAGTAAAAAGAGTTTTTGGCAACACCTTTGTTCTTATCCTATTTTTAGGGTTTTTCTTGTAGCTTTTGTTTTGGGGTTTACTGTTTTTGTTGTTTCTTATTTTTTGCCTGCCAAATACTGCTCTGAAGCCAAGATTTTGATTCGTTTAGAAGATAAAACTTTGGATTCTTATAGAATCTCTGAGACTACAAATCGCAATGCCTTGGTGGTTAAAGAGTTGGTGCAAACTAAGGATTTTATACGGGAGGTTTTTCATCAGGCCGGATTAAAAATTAATGAAGAAGAGCTGTATGATGGTTATTCTGATGATATCACTGCTAGTGCAGTTAAAGGTTCGCCTGTGGTTACTCTTTCGGCTTGTGGCAGTTCAGCTTCTTTAGCTCAGCGGCTAAATCAAAAGTCTTTAGAGGTTCTACAGAGTCGTATTGGCTCTATTTTAGATAAAGTAAAAATTGAGGTTGTTGATCCTCCTACCTTACCTCCTAAGCCTGTTTTTCCGCGTCCCCTTTTTCAGGCAGCAGCAACTTTTATATTAGTGGTTCTTTTGGGGATCCTGTATTATATTAGTGTTTGATGAAAAAGGTTTTATTTTTGGTTCGTTCTCTCAAAGAAGCGGAGTTGTTTTCCAAAACAGCCACTTTTTTGAGAGGAGAAGAAAGTTTTTTCTTGGCTTTGCGGCTTGATGTTTACTTGCGTCTAAAACTTCAAGGCAAAAAAGTTTTCTGGCTGGGCAGAGGTTATAAAAAAGGGAAAGTGGCAAAAAAAATGGCTCGTTTTGATGTTGTTCGATGGCTGCAAGCAGGGGGGAAATTAGGCCAAAGGTTTTGGGGGCGTTTGGCTTTTAAAAAATGTAGAATAGATTCTTTCTTAAAGCGCATCAAGCCTCATCTAATAGTTTTATGGAATGGTTTTTATTTTGAAGGGCAGATGTTGTGTTCTCGTTCTCCTTGTTTATTTGTTGAAAATGGTTTTTTGCCAAAAACATTACAGGTTGATAGCAGAGGTGTAAATTTCTTTTCTTCCTTGCGAAAAAGCAGGCTATTCAGGCAACCTAAATCTTTAAATTCCAGACTTCATAAAGAGATTCAGCAACAGAGTTATTGTGTTCCAAAGATAAAAATAAGAGATTTGGCAGGAGAGTGGTTATTTGCTCCAAGGGTGGGGAGAGCCCGTTTTTTGTTTTCCATTTTAAAAGGTTTGTGGCGTTATATCCACTGGAAGGAAAAGAAAGTTCCTAATGATTTTTGGCTGGTTGTTTTACAACAGGATAGAGATTCGCAACTTCTTTTTTTCTCCCCTTATTTTTCTAGCAAAGAGGAGTTTGTCAAAGCAGTTTTAAAATATCTCCCTCCTGAGGAAAAAGTTGTAATTCGGGTGCATCCCAAAGATTTAGGACGCGAAGATTTTTCCTCTCTTATTGCTTTAACAAAAAAAAGAAAAGGGGCGTACTTAAGTTTAAAGGCTCCTTTGGGTAAACTTTTGTCAAAAAGCAAAGGGGTAATTCTTATAAACTCTACTACTGCTATTGAAGCTTTGAGTTTTTTAAAACCAGTATTCTGCTTGGGGCAGGCTTTTTATGATAGACTAAAGATGGTACGAAGAATCGATCCTTTGAAACTGAAAGCTATCAAACCTTTTGTTGTATCTGAAAAGGATGTAGAAAGGCTTCTTTATTATTTAAAAAGTCATTTGGTTATCAATGAGCCTCAGTATTTGGCCCAAAAAATTAAATCATTTCTTTCCTTATAAGAGAGGGGTTTTCCTGATTGGAGCAATTTGGCTTGTGATTGCCTGTGTTTTTTGGCCCTGGCCGCAGAGTGTTTTTGTTTTTGCTTCTTTTTTCTCTCTTTTTTTGTTTTTGGCAGATCCTTTTTATTTTCTTCTTTTTCTCTTTGCTTTTTTTCCTGTTTATAGTGGCTTGGGACAAAGTTGGCAGATAGATTTTGCTTCTTTTTCTTTTAATGCTGACGGTTTATTAAAGATGGCTTATGCTCTGCTGTTTGGTTTTTTATTTTTTATGCGGGGTCAAAGTCAAAGAATTAAAAAGAAGTTTTTAGGTGGCTTTTTTTTGTTTTTCTTGTTTATCTCTTTGTTTCGCCTTTACCCTAATTTTTTTCAGGCCGGGATTTCTATAGTGGTTTCTTTTGTTCTTTATTTAGGGGTTTATTTGTTGGTGTTAGATGAAGTTAAAACTCCAACAAGAGAGAGAAAGGTTTGGCAGGCTTGTGTTTTGGGGGTATTTTTGAATTTAGCTGTTTTTGGTCTGCAGTTGGTTGAAATAGGGATAGGTGATATTCTGGCTTTAAAATCAGGGGCAACAGGGTTTTTTTCTCATGCTGGAGCTATGGCGGATTATCTTTTGGTTTTGCTTCCTTTGTGGGTTCTTTATCCTTCTGCTTGGGGAGGGGTAGGGATTCTCTTTTCAACAGCGGCGATTTTTCTTTCTTTTATCAGAGCCTGCTGGGCAGGTTTAGTTGCTTTTTTTATTGCAGCCGGATTGTTCTTTAAGAACAGAATGATGTGGGTTGTTTTTCTAGTTTTTATTGCCAGTCTTTTTTTCTATGTTCCTGCTAGAGAGTACCTTCCTGTTTTAAATAAAGAACAGGCTGTTGTTGGTTCTTTTCAGGCAAGGGTTAAAATGTGGCAGGAGCTTTTTGGTACAATGAAAAAAGGCGATTGGTTATTTGGTAAAGGTTCTGGTTATAGTGTTAGCCATATAGCTAATAATCCTCTTTTTGGGGAGAGTAAGTATTTTGCCCCTCATGGATCTTGGGCAGAGGCGATAGTAGATTGGGGGATAGTAGGGGGGATAGTAATGCTTTTTCTTTTGTTGAAAATAGTTCATCTTTTTTTTGCCTCTCACTCACCTTGGGTGCGTTTGGTAGCTGCAAATAGCTTTTTCTTTTTGGTTATCAAAGGGGCGTTAGCCAGTTTGTTTTCTCTTACTGAAGTGCTTATTTACTTTTTTGTAGTTTTGGCTTTGGCTGAATTAAGGTTAAATAAAAATAATGAAGCAAAAACAGACTTTTTTGTGGGTAGCTAGTTTCCCTCCTCCTTTTGGTGGTCCGGAAGTTTTAGCCAAGGAGTTGTGTCGAGTATGGCGGAAAGAGAAGGTGGGTTTTTATTTAGTTGATATTTCCAAACCTCGCCTTTCTCAAGAAAGAGGGTTTTTTTCTTGGAAAAATTTTATCTGGGGGTTGCGAGATATTTTGAAGGTCTTGGCTGTTTTTATTTTGACTCCTAAGGTGAAAAGAGTCTATTTTAGTAATTTTGCCGGCTCTGTCTGGGCTTTTAGAAGGGATTTATGGTTTATAATTTTTGGGGTTTTGTGCCGCAAAAAGATGACAGCTCACATTCATTTAAAAGAACTAAGATTTGTTTATAGTTATTTGTTTAAATGGGAGAAAAAGCTTTTTCAAATTGTTGTTAAAAAAGTAGTTTTAATAGTTGTAAATCCCAAAGCCAGACGGGATGCTTTGTCTTTAAGGGCAAGAAAAGTAATTTTTTTGCCAAATGGAGTGGATAGCTATTTTTTTAAGCCTTATCCAAGCAAAAAAAAGTTTGATTTTCTTTTTCTTTCCCGTTTGCAGAAAAAGAAAGGATTTGATCTTTTTATTAAGGCTTTGCGAGTATTAAAAGGCAAGTTGAAGAATAAAAATAGAGAAATTAGAGTAGCTTTGGCAGGGGAAGAAAAACTGGGAAAATATTTGGCTAAATTAAAAAAAGAGCTTTTGCCTGAGATTAAAATTAAGTATTTGGGTGTAGTAGAAGGTAAAGACAAGCATAAGCTAATGCTTAAAAGCAGATTTTTGGTTTTTCCTTCTTTAGTAGATGCCTGTGCTTTGGTAGTTTTAGAGGCTTTAGCTAGTGGTTTGCCAACTATAAGCACTAATGAAGGGGCGGTGGAGTACTACTCTTGGGGCAGAAAAGAGGGGGTTATAAAGACAAAGAAGAGTGTTCGGGATTTAGCTTTTAAATTGAGTTTTGCTTTGGATTTGCATTTTAAAGATTACAGGCAGCTTTCTATTTCAGCCCGTCAAGTCATAAAGAAGAAAAAGTTGGATATCCGCAGAATGGCAAAAAGGTTAATTTTGTTAATAAATTCTTGAAGTTCTTGTATTATTAGGATTGTTCTAAACTTTTAAGCATGGCAATAAAAACATCTAAAACTCTTTCTTTTTGCGGGAATTTGTTTAAAGGTAGTTTGAGAAAGTTGATAGCAGAGATATTAAAAAATGAGAGGTCGCGGAGTTTTTTCTTTTTTAATATCCAGCATTATGTTTATTTTTGGCAAAACAAATCTCTTTCTCGCCCTGACATTTTTGTTGTAAATGATAGCCGGGTTTTTAACATATTGTGGCAGTTGTTGGGGAATAGTTTTTCTCTTATTCCGGGGTGGGATTTTTTGCCCTTGTTTTTGCGTCGGGCTGCTTTTTCTAAAAAAAAGCTTTATTTTTTGCTTACTAATGACAAAAAAGACACTTTTTCTTTTCTGCAAAACTTTCTAAAGAAAAACTTTCCCTCATTGTATTCGCGAATAGAGGGACAAACAATTCCTTACAGGCAGGTTGTTAAAGGCTCTTTTGATAGCAAGGAAATAATTACGCAGATAAACAAAAGTGGGGCAGATATAGTTTTGGTGGGTTGGGGAGCTCCTTTTGGGCAAAACTGGATTTTAAAGAATAGGAAAAAAATAAAGGCTCACTCAGTAATAGAGATAGGGGGGGCGGTGGATTTTTTGCTTGGTTTTAAAAAAAGACCACCTGATTTTTTAATTAAATTAGGTTTGGGGTGGTTTTGGCGTTTGCTTAAAGAGCCCTGGCTTTGGCGTCGTTATTTCTTGCACGATATCCAGATTTTACGCTATTTTATAATAGATATAGTTTGGAAATTTAAAAAACATAAATGACAAGAAAAAAAGAGCAGTTAGTTTATTATTTTGTGCCTTTGTTTTTGGACATTATTGCTTTGACTTCTGCTTTTCTTTTGGCGTATTTTTTACGTTTCAGCTTTTCACCCACAGCTTTGGGTTATGGATTTAAAATGCCTTTTGAAGAGTACTCGGAGTTTCTTTTTTTGTTAGTGCCTCTATGGGTAGTTGTATTTGCTTCTTTGGGGCTTTACACCATTGATTTTAAGGGCAGATTTTGGCCTGAGTTTGTCCGCATTCTTTTTGGTACTTTAGTCAGTGTGGTTTTGAGTTTGAGTATTATTTTTATGGCTAAGCGGACCGATTTTTCCCGCCTGCTTCTTATTTACCTTTGGGCAGTAAGTTTTATTTTGGTCTTTACAGAGAGGTTTTTGTGGCGTCTGGTTAGGATTTATCTTTTGAGTTTGGGTTTTGGCCAGAGACGGGTTTTGATTATTGGCAATAGCAAAGAGGCTCAACGCTTACAAGAAGTCTTTAATCATTTTCCCCATTTAGGTTATAAAGTGATGGAGATTGTGTCCCAAGACATTGATTTGCGCAAATTAAGGCTTAAAATAGAGAAATTAAAAATAAACGATATCGTTCAGGCTAAGGAGGAAATGGATACAGAGCTGGCCGAGTTTTTAGAAGAGTTGGCTCGGCAAAGGGGCATAAATCTTCATTTTATTCCTGATTTATATCAGATTTCTATTGCTAAAGTAGAGGTTGATTCTTATGGCGGCGTGCCGCTTTTGAGTGTTAAAAAAACCCCTTTGGAAGGATGGGGGCGGATTATTAAAAGGATTTTTGATATGTTAGTCAGCGCGGTCCTGCTTCTTGTTCTTTCCCCTTTATTTTTATTAGTTGCTTTAGCTATTAAACTTGATTCCAAAGGTCCAGTGTTCTTTCTTCAGACAAGAATGGGTCGGGATGGGGAGTTTACAATGTATAAATTTAGAACTATGGTGGCTAATGCCGAGGCTTTAAAAAAGAAACTTTTTAAGTTAAATCAGCGTCGGGGTCCTTGTTTTAAAATCAAAAATGATCCTCGTATAACCAGATTAGGAAAGTGGTTGCGTCGTTTTTATATTGATGAGTTGCCCCAACTTTTTAATGTTCTTAAAGGAGAAATGAGCTTGGTTGGCCCCAGACCCCATCTTCCTGAAGAAGTGGCTAAATACAAAAATCACCACAAGGAAATTTTAACTATTAAGCCGGGGATGACCGGTTTGGCTCAAATTTCAGGAGCAGCTGATTTGGATTTTGAAGAGGAGGTTCGCCTGGATACTTACTATGTACATAACTGGAGTTTTTGTCTAGATATTATTATTATTTTAAAAACTATCTGGGTGGCGGTTGTTGGCAAAGGAGCAGCCTAAAAGAAGACAAGATTAAACTAGCTAAAATTCATTTCTATGAAAATTGCCTTGGTCCATGAGTACTTAATTAAAATGGGGGGAGCAGAAAGGGTATTAATTGATTTTTTGGAAGAATTCGGTGATGTACCGGTATTCACTTTTTTGCTGGATAGAGAGAGATTGATATCTGTTTTAAAGAATAAGCCGAATATCTATCCTTCTTTTTTGCAACGCTACCCATTGTGGCGGCAGTTTTATCGTTTTTATTTTCCTTTGATGCCTCTGATAGCTGAAAGTTTGGATTTTTCAGGTTTTGATGTGGTTATTTCCAGTACCCACCAATTCATGAAAGGAATAATTGTTCCTCAAGATACACTTCATATTGCTTATATACACACGCCGACGAGATTTCTTTGGCTACAAAAAAAGCCTCGTTTTTTGCCCCAGCGCCTTTTCACCTCTTTAAGAGAGTGGGACTTTTTAGCAGCGCAAAGGCCGGATATTGTTGTAGCTAATTCATATAATGTTGCCCATCGTATTAAGAAGTTTTACAGACGCAAAGCCGAAGTAATTTATCCAGCAGTGAGGACAGATAACTACTTTATTTCTCAGCCAAAAGATTACTTTTTGCTTGTTTCCCGTTTAGAGCCTCATAAAAAAACAGAAATAGCGGTAGAGGCATTCAAAGAACTTCCTTTTAAGTTAAAGGTGGTTGGTACTGGTTCAGAGTATAAAAAGCTTAAAAAAATGGCTCAAGGCGCAAGAAACATTGAGTTTTTGGGTTTTGTTCCTGATCAGGAATTAAAGAGGCTTTACTCTTCGGCTTTAGCTTTAATCTTTCCTCAGGAAGAGGATTTTGGTTTGGTGCCATTAGAATCTCAAGCTTCAGGCAGACCGGTCATTGCTTTTGCTAAAGGCGGGGCTTTGGAGACTGTTAGAGGGGGGGAGACAGGGCTTTTCTTTAAGCCCCAAACCCCTCAGGCTTTAAGAAAGGCAGTGAAAGAATTTAGGAGCCAAAGTTTTAATCCTCGAAAAATAAGGAAGTGGTCAGAGAGGTTTGATGTTGAAGTTTTTAAACAAAAATGGAAAGAGCTTTTAGATGAGGTTCTCAAACGTTAAGCATGAAGTAGCTGGGAACTATTTTGGAAAATTGTTCTAAAAAATTCGGTTCGGAGGAAGCTTATTCTCTGCTATACTAAAACAATGCCCCGTAAACATTTAGATGGCATTATTGGGCCTGTTTTTCAATCTGCTAAAGAGGTGGACTGGGCTGAGGTTAGAGGAGAGTGGGAAGAGTTAACAGGCAAAAAACTCCATTTTTCGTTTTGGCAAGGATTTTTATTTTGGCTTATTTTGGTGGGATTGTTTGTTTATTTGCAGGCTGGTTTTTTTGGTCTCTATTTCTCCCGTCCTTATTTAGAACAAAAAGTACAGGAGGCAAAAGCAGCTATTCAAGGTGTTGATTTAGAGCAAACAGATTTAGGCGAGATTTTACAGGCAGAGAACTCCTTTAGTGATTTAAAGCAGGCTTTAGTGAAAAAAGGCCAATTTTTTGTTTTTCTATCTTACAATCCTTTATTTCAAGACAAGGCGGTTGATCTCTCTCGTACTTTATTGGTTTTTGAAAAAGCAGAAATCTTAAAGCAGGCGATTTTTGATTACTCTTTTGACAACCCAACAAGATTAAAACGGGATCTTAGATTAGGGGTTTGGAATTTAAAAGAGATGAAAACCCTTATAGGCTTAATAAAAGCCCAAGAGATTGCTCCTTATAAGGGAAAAGTAAGAGGAGGGATAGAAAAGGCAGAAGAGGTTTTAGAGTTTGCTAACAGACATTTTAATAGCTTGGCTTGGTTTTTTGGATTAGATCAAGAACGGCATTATTTGCTTCTTTTTCCCAACAACAAAGAGGCGAGAAATTGGGGTGGTTTTTCTGGTACTTACGGCGAGCTTAAACTAAACGGAAAAGATTATTCTTTATTTGTGAAAGATATTTACTATTTAGACTATCTATTGCGAGGGCATAGTGAATTAAAAAAGCCGGTTTTGGCCAACTCTGTACCTCTTTCTCTTTATCCTGACCAGAAAATTTTTCCTGAAAAAAAATGGGATTGGTATGTTTTGCGCAATACCCCAACTTCTTTAGACTTTAAAACTAATGCTCAAAGAGCAATATGGGTGTATGAAAACATTCATAAGCAAAATCAAGTAGATGGTTTAATTGCTTTAACTCCTGATTTAGTTATTTCTTTTTTGGATATTGTTGGTCCTATTTCTATGCCTGATTATGGAGTCAATGTTAGCGCTGACAACTTTAGAGAGGTTATTGAGTATAAAGTTGAGGTAGACAATCCTTTTAAAAGGGGGGATCGCACTAAAGATCCCAAACAGATTTTGAGAGATTTAGCTCCTAAACTTTTAGAAAAACTCAAGAAAGCTGATTTGCAAACCAAAATTAAGATAGCGCAGGCTCTTTTGGAGAACTTAAATAAAAAACAGGTTCTCTTATATTTTGAAGAAAAAGGGCTTCAGGATTTGGTAGAAGAGTATAATTGGGGTGGTCGCCTAAATTCCTATCCTTATGATTATATAGCGGTTTATAATACTAATCTTAACGGCAGAAAAAGTTCTTTAAGCATTAAACGTGAGTTAGCTCTTTATTCACATATTTTTTCTTCAGGATTGGTCAAGAATCGTTTGGAGCTCACCTTTTCTCATGAGGGAGAATGGAAGGAATTAAATGGTGGTTTTATTGAGGGAGATGTAGAAGATTTGGTAGAAGTAGTTTTACCTAAAGGAGTAATGCTAAAACGTGTTTTAAAAGGCAAGGAGGAGTTTACAAATCAGATTAAAGAGAGCAGTGAGGGAGACAAGACTATTTTCTTTTTCAAATTTCACTTTAATCCCGGAGAAAAAATGCATTTTGTTTTTGAATATACCTTGCCTCAATTAGTTCAAAAAAAATGGGGTGTGCTTTTCCAAAAACAACCAGGCCAGAAAGCAACTAAATTTTTATACCAGATTGAATCAGATAAGCCAATCAAAAAGTTAGGAGAGGGGATTGGTGGTTGGCAGAGTTTAGATTTAGACAGGGAATTTGTCCTTGAGTTTTAGAGTTTTATTTTTGTCCTGCTTGATTATTGGGTTGTTTTGTGCTATAATATAGGAGTTGTGATAGAGAAAGGAGGGAGAAATTTGGGCGGTTTGGTTTCAGATACAGCTGATGTTTCTGGAGCTCTGGTTCATTTTTATCCTCTTATTTGGCGTAAAGGGTTGTTTTTGAGTTTGGGTCTAACTGTTATATTGGCTGCCTTTTTTTCTTTGGTTTATTTTCAGGTTTTGTCAGCTGATAGTTTAAAAAACTATAGCTCTTTGGACTTTGGTCTAGTTTCTACTGCAGCGCAAAATACATACTACAGCCAAAAGCAGGCTTTAGCTTATCAGACTTTTCCTCAAATAGAGATTCTAAACTCCAAAAAGATTGTCATTGATGTTTCAGAGCAGATGTTTTATTGCTACGAAGGGGAAGAGTTAATTAAAAAGTTTGTTACTTCTACTGGTAAACCTTCTACCCCTACTAAAATCGGCAGTTTTAAAGTTTTGGACAAATATCGTATGGCCTATGGTGGAGCCAATGGGCAGTATTGGGCTATGCCTTACTGGTTAGGTATTTATTATGCAGGAAATACAGAAAACGGCATCCATGCTCTTCCTTATATCAATGGAGTCAAAGAGAGCACTCGTTCTTTAGGAAGAATGGTCTCTCATGGTTGTATTCGTTTGGCTGACGAAAACGCAGTTTGGGTTTATAATTGGGCAGATATAGGTACTCCGGTAGTAGTGCAGTGGTAAGATTAGAATAGGCTGTAAAATCAGGACAGGTTTTAGTTGAGGGCTTTTACTTGTTATTTGTTCTCTTTTCCCTTATAATTTGTAAAGCTTTGCTAAAGCTAATTTTTTTATGGCTGTTCCTTTTTCTGTAATTGCTAAAAAGTTAAAAATAGAAGGGCCCCGACTCCGTCGGGCTTTGCGGCATTTGGAAATTAAAGGCTTAGACCCTAAAGCTGACTTTTTTAAAAAGGAGGTTGCTCAGGAAATTATTCAGGCTTTGCTTCCCAAGAAAAAGGCGCCTATAAAAGTAAAAAAAATGGAAGGGGAAAAAAAGACAAAAAAAGACAAAGAAGAAGTTCTTTTGCCTTCTTCTGTTCGGGTTAAGGATTTGGCTGGTTTGTTGAAGATTCCGGTTACTGATCTTTTAAAAAAGCTTTTAAAAGAAGGTGTTTCTGCTAATCTAAACCAAAGTTTAGACTTTGAAACTGCTTCGCTAATAGCTGAAGATTTTGGTAAAAAGGTTGGGTTGTTAGAAGATGAGGCAAAAGAAGAAGAGGAAGTAGTTGAAAGGGGTGAGCCGCGGCCGCCCATTGTAGTGATTTTGGGTCATGTTGATCATGGAAAGACTTCTTTGCTTGATTATATCCGCAAAACCAAAGTAGCTCAGAGGGAATCAGGAGGCATTACCCAGCATATTGGCAGCTACCAAGCAGAGATTGATTCAGAGGGAGAGAGGCGCCAGATTACTTTTATTGATACTCCGGGTCATGAGGCTTTTTCTAAATTGCGTTCTTTGGGGGCAAAAGTAACTGATCTGGCGGTTTTGGTTGTCGCTGCTGATGACGGGGTCAAACCTCAGACTGTTGAGGCAATTGATCATGCCAAATCAGCCGGGATTCCTATTGTGGTGGCTGTAAACAAAATTGACAAAAAAGGAGCTGATCCCGAAAAAGTAAAAAAAGAGTTAGCAGAAAATGGGCTTTTACCAGAGGAGTGGGGAGGAACAACCCCATTGGTAGAGATATCAGCTAAGACAGGGAAAAATATTGATGAGCTTTTAGAGCTGATAGTTTTAACCGCTGATCTAAGTGATATTCAGGCTCGATACGAGGGTATGGGAGAAGGAGTGGTGATTGAATCCCATATAGAGCGTGGCAAAGGATCGGTAGCAAGCATAATTTGTCGACAGGGCCAGTTTAAAAAGGGAGATATTGTTGTGGCTGGAGGTGCCTGGGGTAGGATAAAACGTATAGAAAATGAGAGAAAAGAGGTGAAGGAGAAGCTTTTGCCTTCAGAACCGGCTTTGGTTTTTGGTTTTAAATCTCTTCCTCGGCCCGGTTCCAAAGTTAGAGTGGTAAAAGGTGAAAAAGAAGCCAAAGATAGAGCTGAGGCTTGGGAAAGAGAGATGAGAGAAAGGGGTTTTGCCCAGAGTCTTTACTCAAAAGTTAGAGGAGAAAAAATTCTCCCTATTGTTCTTAAGGCTGATGTTCAGGGAAGTCTTGAATCTTTAATGTCTTCGTTGGAAAAACTTAAATCTGATAAAGTTAAGGTTAAGGTTGTTCATTCAGGGGTAGGAAATATCTCAGAGTCTGATATTTATTTAGCTTTGGCTTCCTCTGCTTTGATTTTGGGCTTTAGGGTAAAATCTGATTTAGCTGCTCAGCGGCTGGCTGAACAGCGGCAGGTAAAAATTCTCACTTTTGATGTTATTTACGATTTGCTTAATGAGTTAGAAAAAATTCTTGCTGATATTTCTGCACCTAAAGAAAAAGAAGTCAAAACCGGTGAGGCGGAAGTAATCAAGCTTTTTAAAGGAGGCAAGGTTCAGATTTTAGGGGCGCAGCTCAAAAAAAGTTTGATTAAAGTTGGTGATAAGGTCAAAATTTTTAGAGACAATAAAGCTATAGGGATGGGTGAAGTAAAATCTCTAAAAATTCTCACTAAAGATAAAAAAGAGATAAAAGAGATAGGAGCCAAATTCGGTTTAGGTTTAGAAAGTAAAACAACAGTTAAAATAGGGGATAGAATTGTAGCTTTCGCTATAGAGAAAAAAATCTAAATTATGGAGTTATTTTTTTGGTTTAAAATCTATATTTTGGGAGCATTGGTAATTTTTTGGTTGATATTTTTAGGATTAGAAAGATCCCTTTTTTGGGCTACAGTCTTTCTTTTTGGAGCTACTATTTGGACAGGTCTTTTTTTTGAGTCAATGTTTATTTATTTTTTACTCGTTTTTGTTTTAGAAATCTGGGTAGTAGTTTTAATTTATCAGGAAGAGATAAGGCGTTTTTTTAAAAAAAGCAGCTCCGCGCCTCTTTACTCTTCTGTTGCCAAAGAGATTGGAGATTTTTTGGAGTTTGCTTTGCGCAATAAACTTTGTGGCATACTGGTTTTTAAACGTAAAGATGACCTAAAGGCTTTTAAGGAAACAGGGGAGTTGATTAGGGCTAAAGTTGATGCTTTAGTTTTGAGCCAGTTTTTTGCCCCTGATTCATTATTTAAAAGCAAGGCTGTTATTGTTGAGGGTGAAGAGGTAGTAGCGGTTAATTGTGTTTTGCCTCAAACAGGCCCTCGTTATTTAGACAAAATAGAGCAAAGCGCTTTTGCTCTTTCTCGGATTAGTGATGCTTTAATTGTGGTTTTTAAGGAAGGGAAGTTGACCCTTTTCTTAGAGGGAAGTCGGACCAAAACTACTCCCCAACGAATAGGGGCGATTCTAAAGACATTGCGTTCAGGACAAAAAATTAGGGTTGTTTAATTTCGCTTTTGTCTCAAAAATTAAGGTGCTATAATAAAATTAAGGTGCTATAATAAAGTTGTAATGTCTAATTTTCTTTCTCCTTTTGAAGATTTTGGCTTTTTGCCTGAAGAAAAGGGGCTGGAGCCTAAACCTAAAGATTTAGGCGGAGTAATTAGTTCTAGAGTTATTACTTTACTAAAGCAAAAACTGAACTCTTCTAAGAAATCAGAACGTCTGGCAGCAGCTTGGGAGTTAGCAAAAATAAAAAATCCCAAAGTGCTTCCTCTTTTAAAAAAGGCTCTCTTTGCTGAAGACGACAAAGAGGTTCTTTCTGAGTTAATTTCTGCCTTTGTTCATTATCCAGAGAAGGAGGCTGTTTCTGAATTAGCGCGTTTTGTTTTTCAGTGTCAAGATTCGGATTTGCGAAAAAAAGCAGTTTGGGTTATGTCCCATTTTGACTCTTCTAAAACAGCTTTGGAGGCTTTGCGCAATCTTTTATTAACTGATCCGGATGCGGAAGTGAGAAAGGAAGCAGCTTTTGCTTTAGGGGAAATTGCCAATACCGAAGCTTTATCAGCTTTAAAAGAAGCGCTTTTAAGTGATGAGAACGTTAAAGTCAGACAGATGGTGGTTTGGGCTTTAGGAGGATTAAAGCAAGCAGGGGAGGAGTATTTAATTAGGGTTTTACATGAAGATTCTTCTCTCTTTGTGAGAAGAGAATCAGCTTGGGTGTTAGGGAAAGTGAAGTCTCGTCGCGCCGTTGGAGAATTGATTGAGGCTTTAAAAAGAGAAAGCTCTCAGTTGGTTTTAGAGATTATTCTTTGGGCTGTGGCTGAGATTTCTCCCAAATCTCTTTCGCGGCTTCAATTTGTATTGGAGAAAGAATATGCAGAAAAGATTAAAGCTGAGTATATTTGGCTGTTGGGGAAATATAACCAAAAGAGTTTATTAAAAAAGCTTCTTCGTTTGTATCCCGGCTCATCTGTGAAGGTAAAAAAAGCTTTTATTTGGTCCTTAACGCAAGCAGGAGGAAGAATAGCTCCAAGATATCTTCGCCAATGGTACAAATTGGAGAAGAAAAAATCTTTAAAAGAGAAAATTTTGTGGGCAATGGGGCAAAAACAAGGCAAATAGTTTATCTTAAGAACTTGCCGAGAATGGAAGATTTTTCTCTTGACAGAGTTTCTCTTTGGTTTACAATAAGTATTGCTCTCTAAATAAGTACCTTTAAAAAATAAACAGCAATGTTTTTGTTTAGTTCTTTCTATCGCTTCTGGGCTCTATTTGAGAAGAGTTTGATCCTGGCTCAGGGTGAGCCCTGCCTGCCTGACGGTAGGCAGGCCTGTCGGCAGACAGGGCTGGCGGTCGCCGCCAGCGCCTTTTTGCCGATTAAGGTGAGGGTTTCCCCTTAAGTACCAGGATGTCTCTTCTATTTGAGAAGAGTTTGATCCTGGCTCAGGGTGAGCGCTGGCGGCGTACCTAATGCATGCAAGTCGAGCGGTCCCGTCTTTGGCGGGGTAGCGGCAGACGGGTGAGTAACGCGTGGGAACTTGCCCCTGTCACGGCCATAACCCACCGAAAGGTGGGCTAATAGCCGATAGTGTGGAGGTTAAAATCTTCACTAAAGATGCGGTTTTCCGTGTCGGACAGGGAGAGGCCCGCGTCCTATCAGCTTGTTGGTGAGGTAATAGCTCACCAAGGCAATGACGGGTAGGGGGGCTGAGAGGCTGTTCCCCCACATCGGAACTGAGACACGGTTCGGACTCCTACGGGAGGCAGCAGCAGGGAATATTGCGCAATGGGCGAAAGCCTGACGCAGTGACGCCGCGTAAGGGATGAAGGCCTTCGGGTTGTAAACCTTACTAGTCCGTAAGCAAATCTTGAGCTGCGGACGAAAGCCCTGGCTAACCACGTGCCAGCAGCCGCGGTAATACGTGGAGGGCGAGCGCTACCCGGATTTATTGGGCGTAAAGGGCGCGTAGGCGTCCTGCCAAGTTTCTTGTTAAATACCAAGGCTCAACCTTGGGTTAGCGGGAAAAACTGGCAGGATAGAGGACAGAAGAGGCAACCGGAACTCGCGGTGTAGGGGTGAAATCCGTTGATATCGCGAGGAACGCCGAAAGCGAAAGCAGGTTGCTATTCTGTTTCTGACGCTGAGGCGCGAAAGCGTGGGTAGCGAACCGGATTAGATACCCGGGTAGTCCACGCCGTAAACAATGGACGCTAGCTGCGGGGAGAGTCGGCCCTCTTCGTGGCGCAGGTAACCCGTTAAGCGTCCCGCCTGGGGAGTACGGCCGCAAGGCTAAAACTCAAAGGAATTGGCGGGGGCCCGCACAAGCGGTGGAGCGCCTGGTTTAATTCGACGACAAGCGAAGAACCTTACCAGGGTTTGAAATCTTGCCGTATGTTCTTCCCGAAAGGGAGGAGCCTTCAGGCAGGACAGGTGCTGCATGGTCCTCGTCAGCTCGTGCCGTGAGGTGTTGGGTTAAGTCCTCGAACGAGCGCAACCCTCACCCTTAGTTATACGTGTCTAAGGGAACTGCCTGCGCAAGCAGGAGGAAGGAGGGGATGACGAGAGATCAGCATGGCCCTTATGCCCTGGGCGACACAGGCGCTACAATGGTTGGTACAAAGGGCAGCGAAGCCGTAAGGCGGAGCTAATCTTTTAAAGCCAGCCCCAGTTCGGATCGGGGTCTGCAACCTGACCCCGTGAAGCTGGAATCGCTAGTAACCGTGAATCAGCCACGTCACGGTGAATACGTTCTCGGGCCTTGCACACACCGCCCGTCACGTCACGGAAGCTTCGAGTGCCGGAAGCCCCGCCACTTTTGGGGTTTAGGTGTTTTTTAGGATCTTGAGTCTTGCAAAAAGAATGGTACAAAGTCTTAGTTTTCTCTAGACCCTAAAAGTGGCGGGGTCATGGCAAGCGAAGTGACTGGGACGAAGTCGTAACAAGGTAGCCGTAGGGGAATCTGCGGCTGGACCTCCTCCTTAGTTTTAGATAGTCGACCTTGGGTTTTTCCAAGAAAGTTGTCAGCCTTACAGCTTGACTTTGGCTCAAAGCTAAGCTGTGGGTTGATTAGTTGAGAGCCCAGAGGCGGTAGAAAGGGCTAAATAGATAGTTTTAAAGGATCTCAGAATTTTCCAACCCCTCTTTTAGGTTTTTTGATATTCTTAGTTTCTTTTTTTGTGTTATAATTTATATTGAGGGGCATTAATGGAAACTTCTTACTTTGGATTTTGGTTTTTTTGGTATAAAACTGTTCCCAGAGAGATAGTTTTTTATTTTAAAATTCTCTACCTAAAGCTTTTAGACAGCTTTTCTATTCCTATAATTATTCGTACTTTTTTTGCTCCTTGGAAAAGAGATGAAGTTTTTGTTGAAAATGCTCCCTTGAATATACGGATATATGTTTGGGTGGGCAATTTGATTTCTCGCTTAATAGGGGCGTTTTTGCGTTCAGCTGTTTTTTTAGGTTTTGTTGTTGTTATGGTTTTGTGGGTTGTGGCGCTAATCAGTGTTCTTTGTTTTTGGCTCTTTTATCCTTTAATTGTTTTATTCTTAGGTGTTGCCGCATTATTTTATTTAGCTAAAGGACTTTATGTTGCCTAAAGATAACCACATAAATTTTAATCGTTCCTACCTTTCCTTATTAGACAAGGTGGAGAAACAGATCCAGAAACCGCTTTTTAGATTTTTAATTTATCTTCTTACTTTTATTGGAGCAGGGGGGATTTTTTATCTCTTAATAGGAATCTGTTTTTGGCCTTCTGATACTTATCTTGGTTTAGCTTTGCTTGCCCTTTTGTTTTTTGTTCTTTTAGAGGGTTATCTTGGTTATTATGGCTTTTTGAAAAATTATATTGGAAAGGTTCATTTTCATTCAGCTAATCTTGTAGATTATCTTAATTTGAATCTCTATCGTATCTTCAGAGAAGAATCTGAAAATATAAGAGTGCCGGAGTTGATGTTAAGGCTGATGCAGGAAAAAAAGGTTTTGCTTTTTTTGCAGCGTTTGGAGCTTTCCCCTTCGTGGCTAAAAGAGATTTTACTCAAAGAGAAAGAGCCTCGCTTTGCTTTAAAAAATCTTTTAGAAGAGAGTTTGGCTTTGGCTTTTTCTTTAGGAGAAAAACGGGTGGATGAGCTAATAGTTTTTTTGCTTCTTTTAGAAATCTTCCCTTTGACAGCTTCTATCCTACATCGTCAGAGAATAGAGAGAAAAGATTTGATTTTGCTTTATCGTTGGTTTAAAAATAAAAAAAGCAAAAAGATTTTTCAGGTTAGATTTACTGGTGGTATTGCCCGTGACTGGACTATAGGTTATTCGCCAATACTGGATCGTTTTGCTGTAAATTTGGCTTATCTCAAGACGGCTGAGTGGGAAACCTTAGCTCACAGAGAGCTAAAAGAAGAGCTTGAAAATGTTTTGATTCAGAGCCGAAAAGGGAATGTGCTTTTAGTGGGCAAGCCGGGAATTGGCAAACGTTCCTTAGTGATTGCCTTGGCTCAAGATTTGAAAAAGGGGATCTGTCCTTTTTCTTTAGCTTATAAGCGTATTTTGGAGATTAAGATGGAACAGGTTTTGACCTCAGGTAAAGATGAGGCAGGCATCAGGTCTTTATTTGGGGAAATTTTAAATGATGTCTTTAGAGCCGGTGATGTAATTCTTTATTTTGATGATTTTTCTGTTCTTTGCGGAGGCGGCAGAGCTTTGGGTAAAGCCAACCTAATAGATTTGATTTTGCCCTATCTTAAGCACCCTGCTTTTCAAATAATTGCTTCTATTTCACCTGGGGATTATGAGCATTATATTGTCCAAAACCAATCATTGATGGAGAGTCTTAATTTTATTGAGATTAAGGAGCCAAATTACATTGAGAATTTTTTGATATTGGAAGGGGCAGCTTTGACTTTGGAGAGTAAAAGTCAGCTCTTTTTTAGCTATTTGGCTTTGCGTCAAATAATAGAGCTTTCAGAGCGTTATTTTTGGCAGGAGCCTTTTCCTATAAAATCTATCCATCTTTTAGAAAAGATTTCTCAAAAAGCTGTTGGCAGGGGTGTTGTTTTTATTACCAAGGAAACAGTAAGTAGGTTTTTTGAAGAGATAACTAAGATTAAAGTAGGTGAAGTAAGGGAAGAAGAAAAAACAATACTTTTACATTTAGAGGAGATTTTGCACGAGCGTATAGTTGACCAAAAAGAGGCAATAAAGCTTTTAGCTGAAGCTATCAGAATTAGGAGAGCAGGCATAAAGCAGGAACGCAAGCCAATGGGAAGCTTTCTTTTTCTAGGGCCTACAGGAGTAGGCAAAACTGAAACCGCCAAAGCTATAACTGAAGCTTATTTTGGTTCTGAAGGGGCGATGGTTAGATTTGATATGAGCGAATTTCAAAACAAAAAAGATGTTTACCGCTTTATTGGCCATTTTGAGACTAATTTTCCTGGTGAGTTGATAGAGGCAGTGAAACAAAACCCTTCAGGAGTAATACTTTTAGATGAATTCGAGAAGGCACATCCTGATATTTTGAATTTGTTTTTACAGGTTTTAGATGAAGGTTTTTTGACTGATGTTTTTGGCCAAAAGGTTTATTTTACCAACCATATTATCATAGCTACCTCAAGCGCTGGTTCTAACTATTTGGTAGAGTTGCTTAAAAAATACAAGAATTATAAGGAAGTTAGCAAGAAACTCGTTGATTACTTAATTCAAGAGAGAGTTTTTAGGGCAGAGTTATTGAATCGTTTTAACAAAGTGATAGTTTTTAAACCTCTCGGTCCCAAAGAGATTTACCAGATTGCTGAATTAAAATTGGCTAAGCTAAAGGAAGAGATTTACCGTTCCAAGAGGATTGAGCTAGAGGTGGCACCAGAAGTGTTGCAAAAATTAGCTAAAGCAGGTTTTAAACCTGAATTTGGCGCCAGAGAGCTAGAAAGGGTGATTAGAGAAAAGATAGAATCATTAGTGGCTCAAAAAATTATTCAGGGTCAGCTCAAAGCTGGTGCCAAAATTGTGATTCGAACAAAGGATTTGTAGTCTTAAATTTTTTCTCCAAAGACAAAGCTAACAACAGATCCCTTTCTGACAGCCTAGTCTTTATTACTGCCAAACCCAAAGAATCAGTCTATGACCTTATCCTTAAAGTTCTGAATAAATACTTTGGGTGGATGATTAAGAAGTTTGGGAGGTAAGAGTTGTTTGGCAGTACTCAAGATTTTGTCAAGGGGTTTTGTAGAGTAGGGGATGATTTTCTCTTGACAAAAATGTAAAGAAAACTTTACAATAGCATTTGATGGCTGATGAATTGAAAAAAAGACGCCAAGCTAAGGATTTAGCTCAAGAGAAGTTAGCAAGAAAGTTGGGTATTTCAAGACAAACATTGCATTCTTTAGAGACAGGGAAGTGTAAGCCTTCTTTGGTCCTTTTAGCCAAGATAGAAAATTTTTTTCAAACTTCTTGGCGGGATCTTTTCCCCAATATTGCTTCCCAGTATCCTTTAGCAATAAAAAAACAAACTAATCAAAATAATAAGGAGGGTTTTATGCGAAGAAGGGATTTTGAAAAATTTTTTGATTTTCACTTTCCTCATTTCAAAGACTTCTTTGCTTTGTCTTGGCCAGAAGTGTGGGAGAAGATGGGGTTTGTGGCTAGAGTTAATTTAGTTGATAAAGGGAGTTTTTTGGAGTTATTAGTTGATCTTCCCGGCTTTAAAAAAGATGAAACAGAGGTAGAAGTAATGCCCAGGGAAGTTTTGGTCAGAGCTAAGAGAAGAGAAGAGAAAAGAGAAAAGGCAAAAGGTGTGTATTATAATGAAGCTACAGCGGCAGAGGTTTCCAGAAGAATAGCTTTGCCATCTGAAATAGATCCTGACAAAAGCAAAGCAGAGTTAAAAGACGGTCGCTTAAGGGTTGTTTTACCTAAGCTCAAGTCTCAAGAATCAAGAACTATAAAGCCTGAGTAAAATGTGTTAAAATAAAACCTTTATGAAGTGTCAACGTTGCGGAAAAAAAGAGGCGCGAGTCAAAATCACTCGTATTGTTAATGGTCAGGTAAAGACTGAGTATCTTTGTGAAGATTGCGCGGCGGAAATAAGGGGAAATAATGGTTTTGATTTTGGTTTTGATTTTTCAGATTTATTCTCTAATTTTTTTGGCGACAGTTTTGGCGGTTCGTTTGGTTCTCCCAGCCGCAAAGAAGAGTATGATATTGAAGGATTCTTTTCCGAAAGATTAAAAGAGGTATTAGAGCGAGCGAAAAAAATAGCTGGCAACAATGGTCAAACTCAAGCAGATACAGAGCATCTTTTGTTAGCTGTTTTAGAAGATAAAGTAGCTCAGAGGATTTTGAGCAAAATAGTTGACCAAAAGAAACTCAAAGAGGAGATTAAAGGATTTATTAAAAAACACAGAGGTAAAGGCAGAAAGGAGGTGGTAGAGTTGGCTCCTCGATCTACAAGGGTTTTAGAATTGGCCTATAAAGAGGCTTATGATTTAGGTCATTCCTATGTTGGTCCTGAGCATTTACTTTTGGCTTTGGGGCGTGAAAAAGAGGGCGTGGCTGGCCAAATTCTATCTGATTTGGGAGTGAGTTATGAAAAAATACTGCGTCGAGTTCGCTCCCTTATTGGCGAAGGTGAGCATAAGGAGGCGGTTAAAAGCCCCACCCCTTCTTTAGACGAGTTTTCCCGTGATCTGACGCAGGAGGCAAAGGAGGGTAAATTAGACCCGGTGATTGGCAGGGAAAAAGAGATTGAGACTACGATTGAGATCTTGTCCCGTCGCACTAAAAACAATCCTGTTCTTATTGGTGAGCCCGGCGTAGGAAAAACAGCTATTGTTGAAGGTTTGGCTACTAAAATTGCTAAAGGGGAAGTGCCTCCCACTTTACAAGGCAAAAGGGTGGTAGCTTTGGATGTTTCCGCTATTTTAGCTGGTACTCAGTACAGGGGGCAGTTTGAGGAAAGGATGAAAAAGATTATTGAAGAGATCAGGGCCAATTCTGATTCTTTAATTATTTTTATTGATGAACTTCATATGATTGTTGGTGCTGGAGCTGCAGGAGAAAGTGGTGCTATTGATGCAGCTAATATGCTTAAACCGGCTTTAGCCAGAGGAGAACTGCATCTCATTGGTGCTACTACTTTAGATGAGTATCGTAAATATATTGAAAAAGATGCGGCACTGGAAAGACGATTACAGCCAATTTTGGTGCCTGAGCCTTCAGTGGGTGAGACAATAGAGATTCTTAAGGGTTTGCGGGAAAAGTATGAAGCCCACCATAAGGTTAAAATTACTGATAGTGCCTTAGTAGCAGCAGCTGAACTTTCAGATCGGTATATAAGCAACCGTTTTCTGCCTGACAAAGCTATTGATCTTTTGGATCAGGCTTCTGCAAGAACGCGGTTAAAGATGACTATAGAGCCTGAAAAAATTAGAAAACTTGATAAACAGATTAAGGATTTAGAAAGGGAAAAAGACCAGGCGGTTTCAGCTCAGGATTTTCGTGAAGCTGCTCGTCTTAAAAAGGAAGTTCAGGAATTGAGAGCGAAAAAGCAAAAGTTAGAAAAAAAGCATAATCTTGATCAAGCTTCAGGTTATCCGGTAGTTACTGCTGAGGAGATTGCTGAGGTTATTTCCAGAGCTACAGGTATTCCTGTATCTCGACTCAGGGAGAGTGAAAAAAAGAAGCTTTTAAATTTAGAAGAAAAAATTCACCAACGTTTAGTTGATCAAAAAGAAGCTGTGCAGGCAGTGGCTAATGCTATCAGAAGGGCAAGGGTAGGGCTAAAAGACAGGCGGCGGCCAATTGGCAGCTTTCTTTTCTTGGGACCTACAGGAGTAGGTAAAACTGAGTTAGCACGCACCTTAGCTGAAGTTCTTTTTGATAATGAAGAAGCCCTAATCCATTTGGATATGTCTGAATATATGGAAAAACATGCGGTCAGTCGTTTGATTGGTGCCCCACCCGGTTATGTAGGGTATGAAGAAGGGGGGCAATTAACAGAGCAGGTTAGACGCAAGCCTTATTCAGTAGTCCTTTTTGATGAGATTGAAAAAGCTCATCCTGAAGTTTTTAATATCCTCCTTCAGGTTTTAGATTCTGGTCAATTAACTGACGGTCAAGGCAGAAAGGTGGATTTTAAAAATACTTTGATAATTCTGACCTCTAATATAGGATCTGATCTTATTAAAACCCAAACTGAAAAAGAGGTGGCTGCTAAAACAGAAGCAGAAAAAAAGCGGGTTTTTGCTGAAACTAAAACAAAAATTGATAAAATTCTCACCAATTATTTCCGTCCAGAATTTATTAATCGTTTAGATGAAATTATCTTGTTCCATCCTTTAGGCAAAAAAGAGATTTTGGAAATTGTTGATTTGCAGTTGGAGACGACTAAAAGGATTTTAAAAGGTCAGAGAATAGAGCTTGAGATTTCCAGAGCAGCTAAAAAATATCTGGCTGAAAAAGGATATGACTCCACTTTTGGAGCCCGTCCCTTAAGGAGGTTGATTCAAACAGAAATAGAGAACCATCTGGCTGAGGAACTTTTAAGGGGCAAGTTTAAAAAAGGAGATAAAATAAAAGTTGATCTCAAAAAGGGAGTTTTAATTTTTAAGAAGAGTAAATGATAATTGTTTGGCGTTTTCTTTTTTTCTGTCTTGCTGTTTTGGTTGGAGTTTTGTTTGTAGTAAAAAGTGATTATTTTGTTCGCCTTTTTGGACACAATGAACTAGCAGAGCGTTATTTAGGAGGAGGGGGGACTTATTGGTTTTGGAAGTTGTTGGGTTTGGCGCTAATTGTTTTAGGTTGTTTAGCTTTGGTAGGGTCTTTGGATTTTGTTTTTTATCCTTTCGGCTCTTATCCTTCTGATTAATAGTTTTCCACAATCTCTGTATTGGCAGTTGTCTTGAATTTTTGTATGCTAATAATTAAGCAATCCCGTTTTGAGTTTTTAAGAAACGGGATTTTTGCCAAAGAAGGATTTAAAAACTAAGAAGGAGGCAAAATGGTAAGTATTTGGAGTTCAGCATTGCAAGAGGCTTATCAAGAGGTTTTTGTCCGTTTGGGAGATTTTGTTCCCCGTCTTTTTGGTGCTGTAGTTGTTTTTGCTGTTGGCTGGTTGGTGGCTTGGTTGTTGCAACGGTTGGTAGACCCTGTTTTAAGAGGAGTGCTTGATCCTGTTTGGGAGGTGACTAAGCTTGAGGATTTGCGCAAGAAATCCAAAATTCAGTTGGATCTAACTGCTTTGGCGGCTCGCTTAGTCTTCTGGGTGGTTTTGGCAGTAGTCTTTTTGGCTACTTTTGAGGTGCTTGGTTTGAGCAGTGTGGCAGATCTCTTTAATCAGGTTTTGGCTTATGTGCCTAATGTAGTTGGCACATTAGTTATTTTAATGATTGGTTTGGTGTTGGCTAATTTTTTGCGGGGCACAGTTAGGGCAGCGATGAATGCTTCAGAGCTTCCTCATGCACAGCTTTTGAGCAGTATTACTTATTGGGCTGTGGTTGTTTTTGTTGTTGTTGCTGGTTTGATCCAGTTGGGTATTGCTCAAGAGCTTTTGCTCATTCTCTTTCAAGGGTTGGTAGCCGCTTTGGCTATTGCTGTTGGTCTTTCTTTCGGATTTGGAGGACAGGATTATGCCAAGAGAGTTTTGGGTGTTTTTCAGAAAGAAATGACAGAGGAAGAGAGAGAAGAAGAGGAAGATGAGGAGATTTAGAGTTAAAGCAAAAATTAGAATGAATAGATTGGGGGGAGTTTGTCTCCCCCCAATCTTGTAAAAAGGTTTGTAAATGAACAGCAATAATAAGGTCAAGATATTTCTTAGAGGTGCATATAATAGTTTTAATCTTGGTGATGATCTTTTATTGTTTGGGGCTTTAGGTTTTTTAAAAGAATTGAAAAAAAAGGAAAAGAGAAAACTTGAAGTTTATATCCATAAAGGACAAAAGAGTTTTTGGAAGCTTAACTTTCCTTACACTCTGCCTTTATTTTCTTCTGCAGCTTCTTTGGTACACCAGTGGGAGAAAGAAGAGAGACGTTTGTCTCAATCCGCTTTTTGGTTTAGGCGTTTTAGAAAAATTGTTTTAGTTTTCAAAATAGGTTTAAAGTTGTTGTTTCCTTTTTGGTCTTTTCCTGAGATTCGTTTTTACCGTTCTTTAGATATAGTTTGGTTTTTAGGGGGAGCTTATTTGAATTCTTTTAGCCGTTCTTTTCTTTATTTAGAGTACTTTAATCTTGTTTTTGCCAAAAGAGTTAATTTCAAGCTTAAAGTTATAGGTAGCGGTATGCAGTGGGGTCCTTTCAGGAGCAGGTTTGATATTTGGGTGGCAAAAAGAATGGCTTTTTTGTTTGATAAAATTATTGTTAGAGACAAAAAATCTTTTGCGCTTTTGCGTTCTTGGGGGGCAAAGGTAGAATTGGGTGAAGATGATTTGTGGCTAGGAGTTCCATTTTTTAAGCAGTATAGATCGGTTAACAAAAAGGGTATTGCTTTGAACTTGCGTTTTCGCTCAGGAGAACCGTCGAAAAAACAAAAACAAGATTTGAAAAAGTTTTTACTCTCACTACCTTTTTCTTTATCAAGAGCTGTTTTCTTTTCTTTGCGGGAGAGAAGGTTTTTTGAAGATCGGCGTCTTCTTGCTCAAATTGATCTTCCCTCGTTAAAAATAGTTAATCCTTATAAAGTGGGATGGAGAGTGTTTGTACAGGAGCTCTCCTCTAAAAAAGAGGCTGTGGGAGGAGCTTTTCACTTTATTTTGCTGGCTTTGTTTTTAGGACTTAGAGGATATCTTTTTTTTACAGATGCCTATTATTGCCAAAAATATCAAATTTTGCCAAAACTAAGAGTTGCCAACAAGAAGGGTATAAAGGTTGGTTTCTTGTCACCTTTAGACTCTGGGGAAATAGAAAAAAGATACGCAAAACACCGGGTGCATTTAGAGAGAATTTTCTCAGGGATAATCTCTTGACAGGAAAAAGAAAGGGGGGTAGAATTTTTAACAGAGGTTTTTATGATAAAAGTAAAATTTAAGGAGGCCACTTAGGTGTATTTTTAAGTTTTTGAAGGTATGCCTAAGTCTGGTCTCTCTGGGGCCAGATTTTTTTAGCAGAAAGCACTTTGAAAAGAGAGTAGATGATCCTGCCCTAATTCCTTTAGGGCAAAGCGCAAGGCAGATGGTGGATGCCTTGGTAGCAAAAGTCGACGAAGGGCGTGGTAGGCTGCGATAAGCCTCGGGGAGTGGCCAAACACACTTTCATCCGAGGATTCCCGAATGGGGAAACCCACTCTGCTGTTGAGGCAGAGTACCTCTGCTTTTAGCAGGGGGGAGAACCCGGCGAACGGAAACATCCAAGTAACCGGAGGAAAAGAAATCAAAAGAGATTCCCTTAGTAGCGGCGAGCGAACAGGGAAGAGCCTAAACTCCGTCCCGCCTCTGGCGGGATGGGGGGTTGTGGGACCTCAAAAGGTTTAATCGAAGATAGGGGAAAAGCTCTGGAAAGAGTTGCCAAAGAGGGTGATAGCCCCGTACTCGAAATCTTGCGATTAAATCTGGAGGTATCCCAAGTACTGTCGGACACGAGAAATCCGGCAGGAATCAGGGGCGGACAAGCCCTAAGGCTAAATACTTTTGCTGCCAATAGTGAACTAGTACCGTGAGGGAAAGGTGAAAAGTCCCCCGGTGAGGGGAGTGAAATAGAACCTGAAACCATCTGCTGACAAGGAGTGGGAGTCCCGCCAAGGCGGGATGACCACGTGCCTTTTGGAGAATGAGCCCACGAGTTACCTTTAAGGGCAAGCTTAATCCCACTGAGTGGGGAGAGGCGTAGGGAAACCGAGTCTGAATAGGGCGTTAAGTCCTTGGAGGTAGACCCGAAACCGGGTGAGCTACCCCTGAGCAGGGTGATCCCCCGCCTTTGGCGGGGGGGAGGCCCGAACCCAATCCGGCGGCAAACGGATGGGATGACTTGGGGGTAGGGGTAAAATGCCTATCGAACCCGGAAATAGCTGGTTCTCGCCGAAATAGCTTTAGGGCTAGTCTTCCGTAAAAATCCCTTTGGGGGTAGAGCTCTGGATGGAGTAGGTGGGGTTGACCTATCTGCTCCAATCAAACTCCGAATACTAAAGGGATCTGGCGGAAGAATCAGAGCATAGGGGCTAAGCTCTATGCTCGAGAGGGAAACAGCCCAGACTGCCATCTAAGGGCCCTAAACGGAAGCTAAGTGGTAAAGGTAGTTTCTTTCCTCAGACAGACAGGAGGTTGGCTTAGAAGCAGCCATCCTTTAAAGAAAGCGTAATAGCTCACTGTTCGAGGGAAGAGGCGCCGAAAATGTAACGGGGCTTAAGCTTCCTCCCGAAGATGCGGACCTCCTGCTTTTGGCAGGAAGGTGGTAGGCGAGCGTTCTTGTCGCAGCGAAGTTTCGTCGCGAGGCGGAGTGGAGCGGCAAGAAGTGAGAATGTGGGCATGAGTAGCGCACATCCGCGCAAGAATCGCGGACCCCAAAAACCCAAGGTTTCCTCCGCAATGTTCGTCAACGGAGGGTTAGGCGGTCCTAACCTCGTTCTGCTTTTGGCGGGGCGAGGGAAGGGCAGACGGTTAATATTCCGTCCCTTCCACGCTGTTGTTTTGGAGGGACGCTCTGAGATGCTTTGTGGCAGGTATTGGAGTTCTGCTGCAAGGATAATCAGGGACCGGAAAACTTCCATAACTTATGCAGCGTGGAAACCGTACCGCAAACCGACACAGGTGGGTGAGGCGAGAAGCCTCAGGGGAACGGGATAACCCTCGAGAAGGAACTCGGCAAGAAAGCGGCCGTAACCTCGGAATAAGGCCTCCCCCGTCTTTGGCGGGGGCGCAGCGAAAGAGCCCAAGCGACTGTTTACCAAAAACACAGGTCCCTGCGAAGCCGCAAGGCAAGGTATAGGGGCTGACGCCTGCCCAGTGCCGGTTCGTCAAGGGCGAGGGTGACTTTCTCCCGCCAAAGGCGGGGGAAGGAAGCCTTTGCTTGAAGCACCGGTAAACGGCGGCGGTAACTGTGACCGTCCTATGGTAGCGAAATTCCTTGTCGTGTAAGTTACGACCCGCACGAATGGCGTAACGACTTGGGCACTGTCTCCTCGAGGGGCCCGGTGAAATTGCATTGCCGGTAAAGATGCCGGCTACATGCGGCAGGACGGAAAGACCCCGTGGAGCTTTACTATAGCTTGATATTGACTTTCCGACTTAGATGCGTAGCATAGGTGGGAGGTTATGATCCCTTGCTTCTGGGCGAGGGGGAGCCGCCAGTGAAATACCACCCTTCTTGGTTGGTGAGTCTAACCCCGCCAAAGGTGGGGGACAGTGTCAGGTGGGTAGTTTGGCTGGGGCGGCCGCCTCCTAAAAGGTAACGGAGGCGTCCAAAGGTCGGCTATTCTGCGATGGAAACGCAGAAGTTAGTGCAAGGGCATAAGCCGGCTTAACTGCGAGGCCTACAAGCCAAGCCTCTGAAAGTTATTTTTCAGAGCGTTGCTCCTGGATTTTTCTAGGGGCAATGAGAGCCGAAAGGCGGGCCTAGTGACCCGACGCGCTGGCTTGTCTTCCAGCCGGAGATCAACGGATAAAAGCTACCCCGGGGATAACAGGCTAATCTCCCCCAAGAGTTCACATCGACGGGGAGGTTTGGAACCCCGATGTCGGCTCACCACCACCTGGCACCGACCACGGCCCCCACCACTCCCCCGCCCCCCCAAC